>JANLFO010000021.1 GCA_024653205.1 Clostridia bacterium
ATGTACTCAGGCGAGCACCCGGTACCGCCAGTCAACTCAAGTTAACTCGAAAGTGAGGATAACTCAGTCCTCCTTCCTCTTGAGTCCGGCCCGGGCCGGGCGGCGGCCTTCCTGACCCACCCGCCCGGTCCGGCCGGGGCGCCGGGACCCGTCCCTACAACTGCTGGGTGCGGTCGTCGGGATACTGGTAGTCCAGCAGGGCGTTGACTATTTCCATCAGCAGCAGCTCCCCGCCGCGGTAGCCCACTATGGGCCGCTTCTGGTAGCCGAAGCGGTCGTAGATGGGAAAGCCCACCCGCACCAGGGGCACCCGCAGCTCCCGGGCGATGTCCACCGCGCGGGAGTTGCCGAGGATCAGGTCCAGCCGCGGCTGCTGCTTCAGGTACTCCTCGAACTCGAACAGGTCGCCGCCGTTGAGGATCAGCGGGGCCTCGCCCCGGTATTCGGCCTGGGCCAGGAGGCGTTCGGCGTCGTGCGTGAAGGTCTTGCTGGCGGTGCCGCTGGCCAGGGCCACCGGTTCCATGCCCATTTCTAACAGAAAACCGGTGACGCCCAGCACCGTGTCCGGGTCCCCCATAACCGCCACCTTCTTCATCATGGTGTGGTGGAGGGCATCGGCCAGAAAGTCTATCAGCCGGCCCCGCTCGTCCAGCAGCGCCCGGGGAACCGGCCGTCCGGTAAGCTCGGACAGCCGGGCGAGAAATTCGTCCGTGGCCCGCACCCCGAGGGGCGGGGGCCCTATCACCGCCTTGACCCCGTACCTCCTTTCCAGGTAGACGGCCCCCGCCTGGCCGGCGTGAGGCTGCAGGGCAAAGGTGGCCAGAGAGTTGGCCATGTCCCGGATAGCCTCCACCGGGGTGCCGCCCGGAGGATAGTAGGGCATGGTGGTGGGCGGCGCCAGGGGGGCGTCCAGGGTGTCGCTGATGTCAAAGAGCACGATGCCCTCGATCTCCATGTGCCGCAGGAGGTGCTTGATTTCCCGGATGTCTCCCGGATATAAGAGCCCGGGAATGATGTTCACCCTGCCGTTGGGCCGGCCGCCAGGCACGGCCAGGCTTTCCACGAAGGCGCGCGCGGCGCGGTTGTAACCCTCCACGTGGGAGCCGGCGAAGCTGGGGGTGTTGACCAGGACGATGGGAATCCGCTCTGCCTTCTCCGTCCCGATTTCCTTGCGCAGTTGAGATCGGGCCATCTTGATGAAGCTGACCATGTCGTCGCCGATGATCTCGCTGGAGCAGGTGGTTACCACCCCGATCAGCTCCGGCCAGTAGCGCAGCACCAGATTCCGGAGGCCCTCCACCAGGTTACGCCGGCCGCCGAAGACCGCGGCGTCCTCGTGAAAGGAGGCGGTGGCGATGGTGGCCGGCTCCTTGAACACCCGGCAGAAGGTGTAGCGCACGTAAGTGGTGCAGCCCTGGGCCCCCTGGACGAAAGGTATTGCCCGCCTCACCCCCAGCACCGCCCACATGGCGCCCAGGGGCATGCAGGTGCGGTTGGGGTTGATCACCACCGCCCGGTTGGCCGAGGGAACCAACTCCGGCGGCCGGGGGATGTACTCCGGCGAAGCCGGCACCTTCTGGATTTTGATCTGATCGTACGGCAGGCCGGTAATGGGGATTTCTACCGTGCTCATAATCTGGCGCCTTCCTCCTCCTCGGTCCTGAGCCCGGCCCCGAAGCCCCACTGCAGCCTCCACACCGGGGCGTAGAGGGCCTGGTAGATGTCCCGGGCGAAATTCACCAGGCCCACAAACCCGGCGTAGGGCCCCTTCTCGTAGGAATGGGAGTTGAGGGTGGGAACGCCCAGCTTGCGGGCGATGTACTTCTCCTTCAAGCCGGTGATAAAGAGGTCGGGCCTCTCGGTCTTGAGCATCTCTTCGATTTCGAACTCGTTGGGGTTATCGATGACCAGCATCCCCTCCGGCGCCCGGGCGTTTATCTTCTCGTAGTCGTCCTCGTGGGCAAAGGTGCAGGCCACGGCCACCACGGTCATTCCCAGCTCTTCCATCACCCTGATCCAGTGCCACACCCGCGGCCCCCCCACGTATATGGCCACCCGCTTTCCCGCCAGCCTTTCCCGGTAAAAGGCCAGGCTCCGCTCCACCCGTTGCCGCTCCTCGGCGATCACCTGCTCCGCCCGCTCTTCCAGGCCGAAGAAGGCGGCCGTCCTGCGCAGGGCTTCGGCGGTCTGGTGCAGGCCGAAGAGCGAAACCCGCACGAAGGGGATGTCAAAGCCGTCCTCAAGCATGTGGGCGATGTACTCGGCGGAACGCTGGCAATGCACCACGTTGAGCTTTACGTCCGGCATCTTCACCAGATTTTCGATGCGCTCGTTGCCGCTGAACACCGCCGCCACCCGCAGGCCGATCTTTTCAAACAGGGGCCTTACCACCTTCAGGTCCCAGTCGATGTTGTACTCGCCGATGAGGCAGATGTCGTAAGGGGTTTTCTCCTCTTCCGCCATCTTCAGCTCCGGGCGGCGCTCCCGAAGCTGGCGGATCTGGCGGTAGAACTGGGTGTTGAAATCGTGGTGCCCCTTGGACTGGCTCACCCCCGAGCAGCCCGGAGACTGCGAGGTAAAGACCAGCTTGCCGGTCCTCCTTTCCACCTGTCGGGCCACCGCCTGCACGTCGTCCCCTATCAGCCCGGTGGTGCAGGTAGTAAAGATTATCAGGCCCTTGGCCTCCGGGAACAGGCGTATGGCCTCCAGGCAGGCCTGCTCCAGCTTCTTTACGCCGCCGAAGACCACGTCCTTTTCCTGCATGTCGGTGCACAAACAGTAGCGCCGGTTAAAGGCCACGTTGGTCAATCTGGCGGGCGTGGCCCAGGGGTAGAAATCCGAAAGGTGGCGGCGCGTGCCCCAGGTGTACCAGGCACAGCCCACCGGGGCGTGCACCACCTGCAGCACGTCGGCTATGGGCCCGCCCACCACCCCGCGGGCGCCGGCGAAGGCGCAACCCCGCTCGGTCATGTCCCCGGGAACGGTGGCAAGGTTGCAGGCCGGAATTATGGGTTCCCGCTCGGTGCGGTATATGTGCTTTTGCCTCTCCGGAATAGCCCGGTCGCACTCCATGCTGACGAAGGGCATAGCCTCTACCTCCCCAACTTAGCTACAGGGCCGCCGGCCCCTTTTCGCCGGTGCGTATGCGCACCGCTTCCTCCACCGGGCAGACGAATATGCGGCCGTCGCCGATCTGCCCGGTGCGGTTTACCTTCATTACGGCCGCCACCACCAGGGGCACGTCCGCGTCCTCCAGCACCACCGAAACCATCCGCTTGGGGACGTACTTCATGCCCCCTTCCTGCCTCTGAAGCTCGGGGCTCACGGCAAAGGTTACCTCCCCGGCAATGCCTTTTTGCTTGCCCCTCCCCAGCACTTTCCAGGCGGTCATTCCCGGAAACCCCAAAGCCTCCAGCACTCTCTTGGTAGCCGTCATCTTGCTCGGCCGGATGATGGCCACTATTTCCTTCACCGGCTCCACCTCCTAGAGCCCGGCGGCGCCGGTGCGCACGGTGTAGGCCTCTTCTACCGGGGAGATAAAGATCTTACCGTCCCCAAAGCTTCCGGTGTAGGCCGTCCTGGAGATAATGCCCACCACCTCTTCGCACCGGTGATCCTCCACTACCAGCAGGAGCATCACCTTGGGCAGCTCGTCATAGTAGATGCCCCCGACGTGGAGCCCTTTCTGCTTGCCGCGCCCCACCACCTCCATCTTGGTTAGGGCCACGTATCCGCTCTCCGCCAGGGCGTCTACCACTTCCTCGCTCTTCTCGGGCCGGATGATGGCCCGGATCATTTTCATATGCCCCACCTCCTCCAGGCCGAAGTCTCGGTCGAAGCCGCCGGCGGCCGCACTTCCGTCAATTCAGCAGGCCGTACTTGGCCGCCAGTCCTTCCAGCTCGTCCATGGTAATGGGCCGGGGGATGACCAGGCGATCGTTCTCGATGAGCTTGCGGGCCAGCTCCTTGTACTCCAGGGCTTGCGGGCAGTCCGGGTCAAACTGGGTAACCGTCTGGCGGTTGAATTCCGCCTTCTGCACGATGTTGTCCCGGGGAACGAAATGGAGCATGTGAGTACCCAATCGGGCGCAGAACTCCTCCATCAGCTCCCTCTCCCCGTCCACGTTGCGGCTGTTGCAGATGATCCCGCCCAGCCGGACCCCGCTCTGCTCGGCGTACTTCACCATACCCCGGCAGATGTTGTTGGCCGCGTAAAGGGCCATCATCTCTCCCGAGGCCACGATGTATATCTCCTCGGCCTTGCCCTCGCGCACCGGCATGGCGAACCCCCCGCAAACCACGTCCCCCAGCACGTCGAAGAAGATGAAGTCCAGCTCCGGCGTGTAGGCCCCCAGTTCCTCCATGAGGCTCATGGCCGTGATCACCCCCCGGCCGGCGCAGCCTACCCCGGGTTCGGGGCCGCCGGATTCCACACACCTGATGCCGCCGAATCCTACCTTTACCACCCGCTCTAACGTCACCGCCTCTTCTCCCTGTTCCCGCAAGGTGTCCATTACCGTTTCCTGAGGCTTGCCGCCGAGGATGAGCCGGGTGCAGTCCGCCTTGGGATCGCAGCCGTGGATCAATACCTTCTTTCCGTAAAAGTGGGCCAGAGCCGCGGCCGTGTTCTGCTGGGTGGTGGACTTGCCGATGCCCCCCTTGCCGTAAAAGGCAATCTTTCTGGTCATGCCCTTCCCTCCCGCTTGCGGTGTCCGCAAAGTTTGAACGACAGTGCTTGCCCGCACGGCCCAAACTAAGGGCCGGGCCTCCGGACTTACTCCGGAGGCCCCCTTGCCTCGACCGCCGGCCTCACGCCGGCCGGCATCTCCCTTTTCCGTCTGCCCTGAAAATAGGCCGAGTAGTGCTATTCTCATCCTCTGGTGGGGCCACCTGGGTGGCATGGGCGTCTCAGGGGAAACCCGCAATCCAGAACTGGAGATAACTCAAGGTGCGGTTGCCTGAACCGGAGAAGGTCACCCCGATCCCCCCGGTCAGAGGGCGGCGGCTCCCTCTTCGCCGGTGCGGATGCGGATGGCATTGGCAATGGGATAGACGAAAATCTTACCGTCCCCGATTTCGCCCGTGCGCGCCACCTCGGCGATGGCCGCAGTTACCGGCTCCAAGTCGCTTTCCTCCACCACCAGCTCCACCTTGATCTTGGGCAGGAAGGGGATCACGTAGGTGCGGCCGCGGAACTGCTCCTGCCAGCCCCCCTGCCTACCTCTTCCCCGCACCTCGGTCACGGTCATGGAAGAATATCCCCGCCGCCCCAATTCCTCCACCAGGGCCTCCACTTTTTCCTCCCGCAGGATAACCTCTACCTTGTAGAGCCGGGCCTCTGCCATGCCGATCAACCTCCCAGGAAGGTGGTACGCCGCAGGGCAAACTCCGGATAGGCCGGGGTGCCGTGCTCGGAGAGGTCCAGGCCCTGCAGCTCTTCCTCCGGCGACACCCGGATGCCCATGGCCAGATCCAGGAGCTTAAACAGCAGCAGGCCCAGGCCGAAGCTCCAGGCGGCGGCTACCCCGGCGCCGGCCAACTGGGCCAAGAGCTGCCCTGCCCCGCCGCCGTAGAAAAGCCCAACCGCATAGGGCGGCTCCAGGCTGTAGAGGCCGTAGGTGCCGTCGGCGAAAAGCCCCACGCTGATCAGGCCCCACAGGCCGCAGAAGCCGTGCACGCTAACCGCGCCCACCGGGTCGTCCACCCGCCGGGCCTCCAGCCCGTAGACCCCGGCCACCAGGATGACCCCGGCCACGGCGCCGATCACCACCGCCGCCCAGGCCTCGATCCAGGCCGCCGGAGCGGTCACCGCCACCAGGCCTCCCAGCACCCCGTTCAGGGCCATGCCCAGGTCCCAGCGCCGCGTCTTCAAGTAGACCAGGAGCAGGGCCACCAGGCAGCCGGCGGCGGCCGCCAGGTTGGTGTTCACCGCCACCACCGCCGTCCGCAGGTGGTGGGCGCTGAAGGTGCTGCCCGGATTAAACCCGAACCAGCCGAACCACAGGATGAAGGTGCCCAGAGCCGCCAGGCTCATGCTGTGCCCGGGAATGGCCTGGGGCTTGCCCTCCCGGCCGATTTTGCCGTAGCGCGGCCCCAGGACCAGGGTGCCGGCCAGACCCACCAGCCCGCCTATGGTGTGCACCACGCCCGAGCCGGCAAAGTCCAGGTGCCCCAGCCCCCAGGGGAGCTGCGAAAGCCAACCTCCGCCCCACACCCAGTGGGCGTAAACCGGGTAGATGAAACCGCTTACCACCAAGGAATACATCAGGTAGGCGGGAAACTTGAGCCTCTCCGCCACCGCGCCGGACACGATGGTGGCGGCAGTGCCGGCGAACACCAACTGCCAGAAAAAGTCCAGATATGTGCCCACGTCGTAAGCCTCGCCGTGCAGGAACCACTTGCCGGCGCCGATCAGGCCCAGGTGGTCTGACCCCTTAAGAAAACCGTAGCCTACGGCGAAGAACACCAGCGAGGCCACCACGAAGTCCAAGAGGTTCTTGCTCATGAGGTTGGTGACGTTCTTGGCCCGGCAAAAGCCGGCCTCCACCAGGGCGAACCCGGCCTGCATGAAGAACACCAGGAAGGCGCAGACCAAAACCCAAACGTAGTCCACGGCCGCCGCCGGATTGGCCTCAATAGTGGCGGCCCCGCCCGGATCCTGGGCCAGGGCCGCGGCAGGCCATAGGCTCAAGAGAAGAGCCATCAGGACGAAACCTGCCGCCCAACCGGCGGCGGCCCGCCGGAGCAGTTGTAGCCCGGCGTCGCTCACCCCTATCCGACCCGGTCCCATCAATACCCTATCCCGACTGGCCCCCCGCACGTTCGATCCCTCCCTAGCCAAGATGAGATGATTGCCCGAAGTGCGCGCTGCCCCGTTCCATCACCCCCTTCCAAACGCGGAACCCGGCTAGGCCGCTGTGCCTCCCGCCGTATCCCGGCCGTAAACGCTCGGGGCCCCAAGGCGCAGGATTAGTCTCCCGCACCGGGGCCCCGTTGCCATGCGCGCCGCCACCGCTGGCGCCGCACCCCAACACCCAAAAAGTTAGGGTCCCCGCGCTTTCACCTGCAGGGACCCCGTCGTCCACCTTTCGGCTTCCTTGCCGACCTTCTGGCTACTAATTGTATCCGAATCCCGCCCCCTGGCAATACCCCCGAGGCAAAAATACGGTATACATCATCGGACGGCCCGAACACTGCCGCCGGAAATCCTGGGCCGCCGGAGGAGCCCTATCCCAAGACCTGCGACCCGGAGTACTTCGCCTCCGTCCAACAGGTGCTATTGGAAGCCCTGGAGGATCCAGGCTCTCCCCTGCGGCCCCCTGCCGTGTTGGGTAGCCGGAGTGAAGAACACTTGCACAATCAGATTTGGTGCACGTGGGTGCGGAAGGCCTGGAACGGCCGCTCTGAACCCAAATCCGGCTATGCGCCCAGTTCCTCAGGCAGCTTGAGAGGCGCGCTCTAAGCGTAGAGCACGTCCAGTCACAAGTCGGTGCCGTTCGGGCCAAGCTACAGTATGCGTGTCCGGGTCCGCCTTCACCTGGCGGAAACAGCGGGATCCCTTAAGGGCTCGAGCACCGGGCCTTCAAGCAAAGGACGGATATCCGCCACCCGATACTCGCCGATTTCAAACTCTAGAGTCAGATGGTGGCCCCCCTAACGGGGTAAAGGCTGCGGATTTCGTGCAGCGGCACCGTAAAAAGGGGCCGGCCCGAAGGCCGGCGCATGAGAAAAGACAGGATGTGGTAGATTGAACAACCCGCCTGCCTTAGCGGGCGCGGTCGGGCTGCCCGGACCCAAGCCCGCCGACAGGAGGTGGAGATTAACTTGAGCTAGGGATTAGGCCGCTTCGCCCATCAACTCCCCCACTACCGGCTCGCCCGCGCCCGGCACCCAAACCTCCCGGGGCGAGGGGCAAACCGCCCGGATGGCCGCCTCCTCCGAGGCGATGAAAAGGTGAGAACCGTCACGTGCCGCCAGCTGAGGCCGGAGCTTGATGCGGTCATTAAGGCCCACCATGAAGCCATGCCGGGCCACCACCACCGCAAAGGGCCCGTTCAGCATGGCGCCGGCGTAGACCGCCCGGAGGGTTTCGCATAAGGTTCGCTCCTCCTCCGGCAGATAGGGCATCTCCTCCCACAGAGGCGGGGCCAATACCCGGGCCACGGTGGCCAGGGGCAGGCGGTGGCGCCGGGAAAGCAGGTCGAACAGGTAGGCCACCACCTCGGTATCGGTGTGCAGGGTGCAGTGGTAGCCGTGGCTCAAAAGAAACCGGCGGTTGGCGCCGTAAGAGGAAATCTCGCCGTTGTGCACCACCGACCAGTCCAGGAGCCCGAAGGGGTGGGCCCCGCCCCACCAGGCGATGGAGTTGGTGGGGAAGCGGCCGTGGCCGGTCCAGATATAGCCTTCGTACTCCTCCAGCCGGAAGAAGCGGCCTATGTCCTCCGGATAGCCCACGCCCTTGAAGATGCCCATGTTCTTGCCGCTGGAGGCCACGAACGCGCCCGGCACAGAGGTGTTGATCCGCATCACCGCCGCCACTACGGCTTCCTCCTCCGCCTCCGCCGCGGCCGCAGGCCGGAGGCGCAGGAAATAACGCCACAGAATCGGCGGCCGGCCCACCTCCGCCACCGGCCGGGTGGGGATGGGCTCGTCGTGCACCGGCTCGAACCACTGGCGCAGCAGTTTCTCGGTGGCGGCCTGGGCTTCCCGGTCCTCGAACATAAGGTGAAAGGCGTAGCAGTCGGCGAACTGGGGATAGATGCCGTAGGCGGCAAACCCCCCGCCCAGGCCGTTGGCCCGCTCCCGCATGGTGGCCATGCCGGAGATAATCGCCTCGCCGCTGAAGCGCCGCCCGCTCAAATCCATTATTCCCATAATGCTGCAGCCCGAAGGGATGCGGTAATCCCGGTCGGGGCAAAGCGGCATGTTCCTCACCCCCTGACGTGTCGCCAGTTTCCCACAGGCGGTACCGGGTGCTCCCCGTTCGTACCGGATTCAATAAGCGTAAAGGGTGCCGTAGGGGCGGTGACTCCTGGGCACTACTTTCACGAACTCCTCCGCCAGCAGGGACCGGTGGTCGAGCCCAAAAAAGCTAGCGTACTCCGCCAGGTGGGTGTCGAGCACCCGCCGGTCTTCCTCCTCCAGCTCCTTTATGACCGCGCCCTGGCCCAGGAACCGCGGATCTAATCCCCCGCGCACGTAGATGACTCCGCCGTGCATGCCCGTGCCCAGGAAGCTGCCCACGGGGGAACCGCCCCGCCGCTCCAGCCCCAGGACGATGATTACCCCGCCGGCCATGTACTCGCCCAGGAAGGCTCCGGCCCGGCCGCCGATCACTATTACCGGCACCCGCTCCCGGTAGGCCTTCATGTGGATGCCCACCCGGTAGCCCACGCCGGTCTGGACAAAGATCTTGCCCCCGCGCATGGCGTAACCCACGATGTCGCCGGCGTGGCCCCGCACCACCACCCGGCCCGCGCCCATGGTGTTTCCCGCCCCGTCCTGGGCGTTGCCCACCACCTCTACGTGGATTCCCGGCCCCATGAAGCAGGCCAGATCGTTGCCGGCCACGCCGTAAAGTTTGAGAGTTACTTCCCGGCCGGTCATCCCGGCGGCCAGGTAGCGGTGGCCGTTTACCCCGTGCACCTCGATTTCCTTCTCGCCCGCAGCGATCAGGGCGCGTAAACGGTCGTTCACTTCCCGGTAGGGCAGATGGTGAGCCTCAAGCCGCGTCAACCTGCCCACCTCCCCGCCGGGCCCAGGCCCGCAACCCTTCCCAGTAGGCCTCGGGCAGATCCAAAAGCCCGGCGCCACCCAGAAGGAGCCCTTCGCGCACCGCCTCCGGCAGGGCCAAGCCGCTGCGGATTAGGCCGGTCAACAGCCCGGCCCGGGCCACCTGGCCGATCAGCACCGCCCCCACCAGCCGCTCCTCCCGGAAGACCAGCTTGCGGTAATATCCGCTTTCCCGGTCCGCCCGGACCAGCTCCGTAAAGCCTTCCTCCGCCGGAGCCTCTACCCGCCCCACGGTCACCAGGGAGAGCCCGGCCAGGCTGGTGGCGTTCATGGGCACTCCCGGACGGCAGGCCCGCCGCTCCCCGGCCAGATTGAGGCCGGCGGTAAAGCCCTGGCCACCGGCGACCGGCCACAGGGCCAGCACCCGGGGCTGACCGCTCAGGGCTTCCGGAGCCTGGGCCGCGTCTCCGGCGGCGTAAATCCCGGGTTGGCCGGTTTCCAGGTACTCGTTCACCACAATGCCCTGCTCCACGGCCAGTCCCGCCGCCCGGGCGAGCTCCACATTGGCCCTCACCCCGGTGGCCACCACCGCCAGGTCGGCGTCCAGGACCGTGCCGTCGTCTAGACTGACCCCGGTGACCCGGGAGCGGCCTTCTATGGCCGCCACGCCCCGGCCGGGAAGGCACTCCCAACCCAGGCGGCGCAGGTGGGCTTCCAGAAACGAAGCCCCCTCGGGGTCCAGGCCGGTGGGAAGCAAGTAGGGCTTGAGTTCCACCACCGCCACCTTGATCCCCAGGGCGGCAAGGGCCTCGGCCGCCTTAAGGCCGATCAGACCCCCGCCGATAACCACCGCCCGCTCCGGCTGCCGGGCGTTGAGATACTCCTGGATCGACCGCACGTCTTGCCAGGTGGTGAAGGTGAACACCCCCGGCAGGTCCCGGCCGGGAAGGGGCGGCAGCAGGGGGCGGCTGCCGGTGGCCAAAAGCAGGCGGCCGAAGCCGATTTCGCGCCCGTCGGCCAGAAGGGCCGCCCGGGCCGCACCGTCCAAGGAGACCACCCGGCAGCCGGTTATCCGCTCCACTCCTTGCCGGCTCCAGAAGCTTTCCGGCCGCCAGGGCAGGGCCTCCGGCTCCACCTTGCCCGCCAGTAAGTAAGATATTAGCGGCCGAAAATAGGGCGGGTCCGGCTCCTCGGTGACCATAACGATCCGCCCCGCCGGATCCCGGGCTCTTATCCCCTCCACCGCCCGGGCGGCGGCAATCCCGCCCCCCACGATCAGGTAGTCGGCCTGCATCCCGCTTCCTCCTCTCTCACCAGCACCAGGGCCCGGTTGGGGCAGTGGGCCACGCACCAGGGAGCTTCGCTCCCGGCGCAGAGATCGCACTTCAGGGCGTGGCGCCGCCCCCCGGCCTCGTGCGGGACCACCGCGCCGAAGGGGCAGACCATTACGCAGGACCAGCACCCCACGCACCGGTCCTCCCGGCAGATCACCGCGCCGGTGGCCGCATCCCGCACCATGGCCCCGCTGATGCAGGCCTCCAGGCACGGCGCCTCGGCGCAATGCTGGCACTGCACCGCCAGCGTTTGCTCTTCCTTCTCCTCCACCAGCACCCGCGGCCGGGGACGGGGAACCTGCCTCCAGGCCAGGAGAAGATTGCCAACCCCGGAATGTGCCGCTACACAGAACACCTCGCACAAGCGGCAGCCGATACAGTACTCCTTACGGCAGACAACTGCGGCCATTTCCGTCCCCCCTCCTGTCCGACCGCCCTACCACGGCTCGCCCGCCGCCTTAACCCCGAGAATGGCCAGCTCCGCCGGGGTTAAGGCTACGGCCCGCAGGTGCTCGCGGTTGCCCCGCAGGGACTCCAGGGCGTTGATGCCCATGGCGCCCAGCATCTCCTTGATCTCGTGGCTCCAGCCTTCCAGGAGGTTGACCAGCCGCTCGGCCCCGATCTCCGGGTTGAGGCGCCGGGTGAGCTTGGGGTCCTGGGTGGCGATGCCCCAGTTGCACTTGCCGGTGTAGCACTTCTGGCAGACCCGGCAGCCCAGCGCCACCAGGGCGGCGGTGCCGATATAAACCGCGTCCGCACCCAGGGCGATGGCTTTCACCACGTCGGCGCTGGAGCGAAAGCCCCCCGCCGCCACCACCGCGGCCAGGTGCCTTATTCCCTCTTCCCGCAGGCGGGCATCTACCTGCGCCAGGGCCAGCTCGATGGGCAGGCCCACGTGGTCCCGGATGACCTTAGGCGCCGCGCCCGTGCCCCCGCGCACGCCGTCGATGGCCACGAAGTCGGCTCCGGCGCGCACGATGCCGCTGGCGATGGCGGCCACGTTGTGCACCGCGGCGATTTTCACCCCCACCGGCTTGCGGTAGGCGGTGGCCTCTTTCAAGGCGTAGATGAGCTGGCGCAGGTCCTCGATGGAGTAGATGTCGTGGTGGGGAGCCGGGCTTAAGGCGTCGCTGCCTTCGGGAATGCAGCGGGTGGCCGCCACCTCCGGGCCCACCTTTTCCCCGGGCAAATGCCCCCCGATTCCCGGCTTGGCCCCCTGGCCGATCTTGATCTCAATGGCTCCGCCCCGCTCCAGGTACTCGTAGTCCACCCCGAAGCGGCCGGAGGCCACCTGCACGATGGCCCGGTGGGCGTAAGGATAAAGGGCCCGGTGCAGGCCGCCTTCCCCGGTGTTCCAGTAAGTACCTACCTCGGTGGCCGCCCGGGCCAGGGAGAGGCAGGCGTTGAGGCTGATGGAGCCGTAGGACATGGCGGTGAACATGATGGGCGTCTCCAGGACCATCTGCGGCCCCAGGAGGGTGCTGAGGTCCACCTGCTCCGGCGGCACCCGGTCGGGCTTGCGGCCCAGATAAGTCCTGAGTTCCATGGGCTCCCGCAGGGGATCGATGGAAGGGTTGGTTACCTGCGAGGCGTTGAGCAGCAGGTGGTCCCAGTAGATCCGGTAGGGCCGGTCGCAGCCCATACCGGTGAGCAGCACCCCGCCGGTGGCCGCCTGCTTGGTGATGTCGTTCACTACCCCCTCGGTCCAGTTGGCGTTGGGTCGAAGCCGGGCCGGGTGCGGGTAGATGGACAGCGCCCCGGTGGGGCACAGGCTGGCGCAAAACTGGCAGCCCACGCAGCGGCCGGGCTCGCTCAAGATCAGCTCTTCTTCCGGCCGGTACTCGTGCACCTGAAAGGAGCACACCCGGGCGCAGGCGCCGCAGACCAGGCAGCGCTCCTGATCCCTCTCCACCCGGAATTCCGGCAACAGCGCCGGTATGGCCATACACCCATCCTCCCTTAGGGCCGAAAAAGGCGTCTCCCCTCCGGTAAGAAGACTTCCGGAGGCCGGAAGGACGCCTTTGCCCTATCCTATGGGGCCCCGTTGCCCCGAATATTCACTTCTTCCCCTTAAGTTCGTTGGCCAGGATTATGGCCTCGGCTATGGCCCGCATGGGCAGGCAGCGGTCCATGCTCTCCTTCTGGATCCGGCGGTAGGCTTCCTGCTCGCTGAGGCCCAGGGTCTGCATGAGAATCCCCTTGGCCCTCTCCACCACCTTGCGGGTCTCCAGCTTCTCCTTAAGCCGGTTGACCTCCTCCTCCAGGGCGCTCACCCGCCGCCAAGCCGCCAGGCAGGTTTGAAGGCTGGACACCAGCAGGACCTTACGCACCGGCTTGGGTACCAGGCCGATTACCGCTCCGGGGTAGCGCTCCTCCAGCTCCTGCGGGCAGGAGCTTCCTAGAAGCAGCACCGCCCCGATGTGCTCGCCCGCGGCCACCCGGAGGACCTCCCACCCACCGGGCAGGTCTTCGTCCAGGATTACTACTTCCGGGGACAGGGCCCGGATCCGCCGCAGGGCTTCGGCGGCGCTGTCCGCCTGCCCCACCAGGTGGTACCCCTCCCGGAGCAACACCGCCTCCACGCGGCGCCGCAATTCGCCTTCGGTAGCGGCGAGGAAAACCTTGGCCCGGTACATAGACGCCTCCTTGCGCAGAACCGCGATCTCCTCTACCCTAACAACCCCGATTGCCACCTCCTGCGCCGGCCATCCGGCCAGCAAAAAAGCTGCCTTGCGGCAGCCTAATTAGGTCTTCTGCCCGGTGAGGACGCCGTTGTCCTCCTGGAACCCTATCCCGTTTTACTCGAGAACTATTTTAGGGCCCCGGCCCCGAGAAAGTAAAGGGGGCAGGGCCATGTATACTGTATAAAACCGTGAGTTATCCCCAGCTTCGGCTGCCAGGCGGTTCCGGGTCTCCCCGGAGTACATTGGCACCTCGCCGGGTGCTGAGCTTGGCGAGGGCAAGTCCGGAGGCGGGCCGAAGGCCACGGACGGCCGAAGCGGCGGGGCGCCATGGACGGCGCCTCCGCCGGGAGGCCGCCGGAGGACGAAGCCCGAGCCCTAGCTCGGCCGGCAAGGTGACAGTACGAACGGGGAGCACCCGGAACCGCCCACGGCAAACCGGAGATACACTGGTACCAAACCCGGTTGACCGGCCGAAAAAGGGCGGATCAGAGGTCGAAGTAAAGGTGGAACTCGTAGGGGTGCGGCCTTAAAGCTATGGGCAGGATCTCCTTCTCCCGCTTGTAGCGCACCCAGACCTCCAGCACGTCCCGGGTGAAGACCCCGCCCTTGAGCAGGAACTCGTGGTCCTTTTCCAGGGCCTCCAGGGCCTCCTCTAGGGACTTGGGCAGCACGCGCAACTTTCCGGCCTCCTCCGGTGAAAGGTCGTAGGTGTTCTTGTCTACCGGCGGTCCGGGGTCCAGGCGGCGCTCAATGCCGTCCAGCCCGGCCATGAGCATGGCGGCAAAGGCCAGGTAGGGGTTGCAGGAGCAGTCCGGAGGCCGGAACTCCAGGCGCTTGCTCTTGGGGTTATCACTGTAGACCGGGATGCGCACGGCGGCGCTGCGGTTGCGCATGGAGTACACCAGGTTGACCGGCGCCTCAAATCCCGGCACCAGCCGCTTATAGGAGTTGGTGGTGGGGGCGCAGAAGGCCATCAGCGCCGGCGCGTGGGCGAGTAACCCTCCGATGTAGTAGCGGGCCAGCTCGCTCAGGGAGGCGTAGCCCTTGGGGTCGTAGAAGAGGTTGTTCCCGCCCTTCCACAGCGACTGGTGGGTGTGCATGCCCGAGCCGTTATCCCCGAACAGGGGCTTGGGCATGAAGGTAACCACCTTGCCGTGGCGGCGGGCCACGTTCTTCACGATATACTTGTACATCATGCACTTATCGGCCATGCGGGTGAGCCGGTCGTACTTCATGTCGATTTCCGCCTGGCCGCCGGTGGCCACCTCGTGGTGGTGAATCTCCACCTCGACGCCAGCCTGCATCAGGGTGAGCACCATCTCGCCGCGCAGGTCCTGGTAGGAGTCGTGGGGCGGAACGGGGAAGTAGCCTTCCTTGTAGCGCAGCTTGTAGCCCAGGTTGGGGTTTTCCTCCCGGCCGGTGTTCCACTCGCCCTCGATGGAATCCACGAAGTAGTAGCCGTAGTGCACGTTCTGGGCGAAGCGGACGTCGTCGAAGATGAAGAATTCCATTTCCGGCCCCCAGAAGCTGGCGTCCGCCAGGCCGGTGCTCTTGAGGTACTCCTCCGCCTTCTTGGCCACGTAGCGGGGATCGCGGGAATAGGGCTTGCGGGTGAGGGGATCGTACACGTCGCAGATCAAGCTGAGTGTGCGGGCGCTCGTAATCGGGTCGATGACCGCGGTGTTCGGGTCGGGGATGAGGATCATGTCGCTCTCCTGGATCTCCTGAAACCCACGGATGCTCGAGCCGTCAAACCCGATCCCCTGCCGGAAAATGCCGTTTTCGGTCAGGTCCGGCTGATGGATGAGTTCGCCAGCGGGGACGGTAAAGTGCTGCCACACCCCGGGCAGGTCGTTGAACTTGAGGTCCACGAAGACTACCTTCTCCTTCTCGATCAGGGCAAATACATCCTCTGGCTTCATCGCTTTGGGCCTCCTTCAGCTGTTCACTTAAAAACGAAAAGCCCGGGGCGAACCATTTCCGCCCACGGGCTTCGTTGCCCTCTCTAGCGGCCCCGTTGCCGCTTTTGGCTACATTCTAGCAGCCCCCGGCAACCCTGTCAATGCCAGCCTTCTGGCATGCGCCGGGCCTGCCGCAGCAGGGCCAGCTCGTCCTCCAGTTCCGTTCCCTCTTCTAGGAGGGCCTGGGCGGCCGGAAAAGGGGAAAGCGCCCGCTTCAGCACCCCGTGCATGTAGGCCAGGATCACCCCGTAGTTAACCACCGGTACCCCGGCCTGGCGGGCCTGGAGCAGGCGGTAGAGCATCTCCCGGCGGTTAAGCATGCAGGCCCCGCAATGCACCACCAGCTTATAATCGCCCAGATTGTCCGGCAGGGGGCCGCCGCCGGCTACCACCTCGAAGGCCAGGTCGCCGCCCACGGTCTGGCGCAGCCAGCGGGGGATCTTCACCCGGCCGATGTCGTCCTGGACCGGGTGGTGGGTGCAGGCCTCGGCGATCAGCACCCGGTCGCCGGGACGAAGCCCCTTCACCGCCTTGGCTCCTTCCACCAGGGTGAGGAGGTCGCCCTTGTAGCGGGCGAAGAGAATGGAAAAGGAGGTGAAGGGCACGTCGGCCGGGGTGTCCGCCGCCGCCTTGAGGTAGGCGGAAGCGTCGGTGACCACCAGGGCCGGCCGCCGGCCGAGGCCGGCCAATACGTGCCGCAACTCCCGCTCCTTCACCATCACCGCCGCGGCGTCGTGTTCCAGTACGTCCCGGATCACCTGCTGCTGGGGCAGGATCAGCCGGCCCTTGGGAGCCGCCTTATCGATGGGGATTACCAGCACTACCAGGTCCCCCGCCTGAATGAGATCGCCCACGATGGTGGGCAGGGCCCAGTCTCTGGGTGCGTGCCGCACCAGGGCCATTTTCAGCCGGTCGATGCCTTCCCGCCGCCGGGCGCTTACCGCCACCCAGGGCAAATCCAGCTCTTGATCCCAGGGCCGGGCCGCGGCCTCGGGGTAAAGGTCGATCTTGTTGACCACCCCTATAACCGGCACCCCGGTTTCGGCCGCCCGCCGGGCCACCTCCCGCTCGTACTCGCCAATTCCCTGGCCCGGATCGATTACCAGAAGCACCAGGTCGGTGCGGCCCAGCACGGCCAAGCTGCGCTGCACCCGCAGCTCTCCCAGGGGACCCACGTCGTCCAGGCCGGCGGTATCGATGATCATCACCGGGCCCAGGGGAAGCAACTCCATGGCCTTGGCCACCGGGTCGGTGGTGGTGCCGGGGACGTCGGAAACGATAGCCACCTCTTGAGCGGTGAGGGCGTTGATGAGGCTGGATTTCCCGGCGTTGCGCCGGCCGAAAAGGGCGATGTGTAGCCTTTCTCCCCTGGGGGTGGCGTTAAGGGTCATGAGGAATCACCTGCCCTGGCGTATTCACGTTTTGCTTTGAGCGGGTCCGGGGATCCGGAACCACCCTACTTTCACGTTGGCGGACGGTACCGGGTGCTCTCCTGAGTACATTGGCACCTCGCCGGGAACCGGACCAGGCGAGGGCGACCACGAAGGCAGGCCGTAGGCCATGGACGGCCGAAGCGGCGGGGCGCCACGGACGGCGCCTCCGCCGGGAGCCTGCCGGAGCGCGAAGACCGAGCCGTAGCTCGGTCGGCGAGGTGACAGTACGAACGGAGAGCACCCGGTACCGCCTAGGGCAAACTGGGGATAACTCAGGGTAGCCCGGGGTTGACTTCAGTGGCCTGGGTGCTCCAGAAACCGCCTGAGCTTGCCGATCCCGGCGATCCCCGGGGTGGTCAGTTCCTCCGGCCGGAGCACCGCCTCGACTTCTTCCCGAGTAAACAGCCCCTCTTCCAGCAGCAGCTCGGTCACCGGCCGGTCTTCCGCCGCCGCCCGCCGGGCCAGCTCGGTGGCCTTCTCGTAGCCCAGATAGGGCACGAAGGCGGTAATCAAGGCCTGGCTCCGGTTCAGCAGTTCGGCGCAGCGGCCCGCGTCGGCCTCAATGCCGCGTATGCACCGGTCGGCCAGCAGCCGCGCCGCCCGGGCCAGCATTTCCATAGAATGCAGGAGATTATGGGCCACCAGAGGCAGGAAGGCGTTTAGTTCCAACTGCCCGGAAGCCGCGGCCAGGTTCACCGCCACGTCCGCGGCCATGACCTGGTAGGCCACCTGGGTAACCATCTCCGGAATCACCGGGTTCACCTTCCCGGGCATGATGGAGGAGCCGGCCTGCACCTCCGGCAGCCGGATCTCCGCCAGTCCCGCCTTGGGGCCGGAGGAAAGCAGCCGCAGATCGCCGCTGATCTTGGCCAGGTTCACCGCCGCGGTCTTGACCAGGCCGGAAACCTCGGCAAAGAGGTCGGCGTTCTGGGTGGCTTCTACCGGGTTTTCCGCCCGGGCCAGGCCGAAGCCGGTAAGCTCCCGCAGGATCTCGATCACCCGGAAGATGTACCGGCGGCTGGCATTAAGCCCCGTGCCCACCGCGGTTCCGCCCAGGTTCACCTGGCGCAGCCGCTCCTCGGCTTTGTACAGCCGCCACCAGTCCCGGGCCACGGCCTCCGCCCAAGCGGCAAATTCCTGCCCCAGGGTTACGGGGACGGCGTCCTGAAGCTGGGTGCGGCCCACCTTGAGCAGGCCGGCGAACTGCCTTTCTTTCTCTTGCAAAGCCCCCTGCAGTCCGGCCAGGGACCGGGCCAGGTCTCGCACCAGCTTGATGGCCGCCACCCGCAGGGCAGTGGGATAGACATCGTTGGTGGACTGGCCTAGGTTCACGTGATCTATGGGATGAACCAGGGAGTAGTCGCCTTTTTTGCCTCCCAGCAGCTCGATGGCCCGGTTCGCCAGCACCTCGTTGACGTTCAGGTTGGTAGAGGTGCCGGCTCCGCCCTGGAAGGCGTCCACCACTATTTGTTCGCGCCAGTGCCCTTGGGCCAGTTCTTCCGCCGCCTGCACTATGGCTCGGCCCACGCGCTCTTCCAGCAACCCTAATTCCATATTGGCCAGGGCGGCGGCCTTCTTCACCAGGGCCAGGGCCCAGATCAGCTCTGGATGCACCGGCCATCCGGACACGGCGAAGTTCTCCCTAGCCCTTTGGGTATGGATGCCGTAGTACGCGTCTTCCGAGATGGGAACCATGCCCAGCAGGTCCTTCTCCAAACGCAAACCCGGATCATCTCCTTCAGCGGTCTCGGCGGTTCGTAGACAACCTCGTCCGCGAACCGTGCCGCCACGACCGGCCCCCCCGAATCGTCGATCTCCGCCGGCATCCTGTTTCCCTCTCACGAACCTCTTAACCTTATTATTTGGTGCCTCCCCTCCGGCGAGAACCCAGTTCGCCGTTGCAAATCCTTCCCGAGGGCGCGACCCGCCCAGCTCACAAGGGCGCGGCTCTCCCGGGAACAGTGCTCCAGGTAGTCTTCGTAGATGTAGATCAGCTCCTTGTCGAACAGCGAGCGCTTGAGCTCCACCGCCGCCTCCCGCACACGCTGCAGCAGGGCGGCGGCGTCCTCATCGGTAAGGGTGATGCCGTACTCGGTAAACTTGGCTTTTAGGGCCGCTGTGCCCGAGTGCTTGCCGATGACGATCTGGCGCTCCAGGCCCACTTCTTCGGGCGAGAAGACTTCGTAGGTGCGCGGATCCTTGAGGGCCCCGTCGGCGTGGATGCCGGACTCGTGGGCGAACATGTTGGTGCCCACGATGGCCTTCCAGGCCGGCAGCTCGCGGCCGGAGGCCATGGCCACGTATTCGGCGATCTCCCTAAAACGCTCGGTCTTGAAGCCCAGATCCACGCCATACAGGTGCTTCAGGGCCATGACCACTTCCTCCAGGGCGGCGTTGCCCGCCCGCTCGCCCAGGCCCATGACCGTGACCCCGGCGTAGGTGGCGCCCGCTTTTAGCCCCGCCAGGGTGTTGGCCGTGGCCATGCCGAAGTCGTTGTGCATGTGCATCTCGATTTCGATGCCTACCTCGTCGATGATGGCCCTGACTTTCTCGTAGCTGGTGAAGGGCTCCAGACACCCCACGGTGTCGCAGAAACGCAGCCGGTCGGCGCCGGCTTCCTTGGCCACGCGGGCAAATTTGAGCAGGAAGTCCATGTCCGAGCGGGAGGCGTCCTCGGCGTTCACCGAAACGTACAGGTTGTGCTTTTTGGCGAACTCGCAGGCCGCGGCCATGTCCGACAGGACCCGCTCGCGCGTGCTGCGCAGCTTGTGCTCGATGTGGATGTCCGAGGTGGAGATGGAGATGGCCACCGCGTCCACACCGCAGTCCAGGGAATGCTTGATGTCCTCGATTACCGGCCGGTTCCACCCCATGATGCTGGCGTTGAGGCCCGCATCCACTATCTGCTTTATGGCCTCTTTCTCGTCCCCGCCCATGACCGGTATACCGGCCTCTATCTGGTGCACCCCGACTTCGGCCAGCATGCGGGCAATGCGGATTTTCTCGTGATTGGAGAAGACCACCCCTGCGGTCTGTTCGCCGTCGCGCAGCGTGGTGTCACAGATGTAGACCGGCACGTTCATGAGACGTCCCCCCTCAGTGCATTCTGGTCCCGAACCTACCGTAGGCTCGCTCGGGCGCATAGGGCCACTCGCTTTGCTCGGCAGTGCAGATTGCGCACGGCCATCGTCATTCTCGAGCTTGACCTTCGGCAGGAGGTCGACGTGGCCCCCCCTCACGCCCACGAGCACCATTGCCCCAGCAGTGAAAAACCGCCGGTGCGAGCCTGCTACCGGCGGCCTCCTTGCCTGCTTGCCGGGCCTCTTTGCCCGACTTCACCTGGCCACCGATATCATAACATGGCTCCCTGAGGAGCGTCAACAGCTTTGGGCCTCAGGGCTCGTGTCAAGCCCTAGTAGACCTGACGGATCCCCACTTTTTCGAGGGGAGTGCTGGTTTTGCCCGAGTACCTAAAGCGTGCCGGGTACCGAACTAGGTGAGAGCGAGCGCGGAGGCCGGTCGGAGGCCAAGGATGGCCGGAGCCGCGCCGGCGCCATGGACGGGTTCTTGCGCGGGAAGCCGGCCGAAGCGCGAAGGTCGAACCCTAGTTCGGTCGGCTAAGCGACCGGTACGAGGGGCAAACCAGCACTCCCCCGAGACAAACTGGGGATACACCAGCTAGTAGACGGCACGTGTTCCTGTCCCGATCAGGAGCTCTGATTGCCGGCTATCCCCGAGTTCTGGGCAGCAGAAAATTCGCCCGACCATCGCCCGGGCTTGCGAAGGCGGAGTGCTTCTGATAAACTGTGCTGCGGGCTCGGTACTGCGCCCGGTACCGCTTCGCTGGTGGTGAGCCGTGAGAAAACGGCCAGGCGCTAGAAATCTTGCAAGAGTGTTCACCGAAGGGGAAGCGGGGGGCACCTCTTGCGACGAGCGGCAAGGAGAGGATAAGGCATGACCCTAGGTGTCCTTGTACTGGAGGACGGTACAGTATTTGACGGCCAGGCCTTCGGGGCCATGGGCCGTGCCTTTGGCGAAGTGGTGTTCAATACGAGTATGACCGGCTATCAAGAGGTGCTGACTGACCCTTCCTACGCCGGCCAAATCGTCACCATGACCTATCCGCTGATCGGCAATTACGGCCTTAACGATCAAGATGACCAGTCCCGCCGGCCCTGGGTACAGGGTCTGATAGTACGCGAGGCCTGCGCGGAACCAAGCAACTGGCGGTGCCAGGAGACCCTGGAAGAATACCTGGCCCGTCACGGGATTATCGGTCTTGCGGGCCTCGATACGCGGGCGCTTACCCGCAGGCTAAGAACGTACGGAACCATGCGTGGGCTCATCACTACTGAGCCGGAGGAAGTGGCTGAGCCTAAGAAGCTGGTGCAGGAAGTAAAGGCCACCCCCTTCGGCGGACCTTCCCTAGTACGTCGGGTGACTACTTCTCAGCCCTATCATCTGGCCGGTCCTGGTCCCCGCGTGGTGGTGGTTGATCTGGGAGTTAAGCTCAACATACTCAAGGAGCTTCAAGGCTACGACCTTGACGTGGTCGTCGTGCCCAGCTTCTATTCGGCAGCCGAGATCCTGGCTTACTCTCCCAAAGGTGTGCTCTTTTCCAACGGGCCCGGCAATCCCAAGGACGTGCCCGAAGCCATTGCTACCGCCCGAGAATTGGCATACTCCGGTCTACCGCTGTTCGGCATCTGCCTCGGGCACCAGATCCTAGGTCTGGCCCTAGGTGGAGACACCTACAAACTTAAGTTCGGTCACAGGGGCTCGAACCATCCAGTTAAGGACCTGCTTATCGGCAGAGTGTATATTACCGCGCAGAATCACGGTTACGCTCTGGCACAGGAAAGCCTGCCTCCCGAAACAGAGATAACCCATCTCAACCTCAACGACGGAACAGTAGAGGGTATCCGCCATCGGGAGCTACCGATACACGGCGTACAGTACCATCCCGAGGGCGGCCCCGGCCCCGAGGAGAACCGCTATTTGTTCCAAGAGTTTGTGTCCCGGCTCCAGGGCTGATCGCAGCCAACCGGGCAGGAGGAAGATAATTGGACGGGGTGGCAAGACTAAAACCCGCGGTAGCGATTGGTAATGGGCATGCGCCGATCCTTGCCCAGGGCTCGAGGAGTGATCTTCACCCCCGGCGGGGACTGCCGACGCTTGTACTCGCTTCGGTCCACCAGGTAGATTACCCTTTTCACTGTTTCCGGGTCGAAACCCCGGGACAGTATTTCCTCGTAGGGCAGGTCCTGCTCCACGTAGGCTTCCAGGATGGCGTCCAGTAGCGGGTAGGGCGGAAGAGTATCCTGGTCCACCTGGTCCGGCTTGAGCTCGGCACTGGGCGCTTTGGTGAGCACTCTTTCGGGGATCACCGGACCCAGACTGTTTCGGTAGCGGGCCAGGGCGTAAACCTTGGTTTTAAACACGTCTTTCAGCACCGCGAAGCCGCCCGCCATGTCACCGTAAAGCGTGGCGTAGCCCACGCTCATTTCGCTCTTATTGCCGGTGGTGAGCAATAACCAGCCGAACTTGTTGGAAAGGGCCATGAGCAGGTTGCCTCTTATCCTGGCCTGGATGTTCTCTTCGGTAACGTCCCCCTCCCGTCCACGAAAAGGATCGGCCAGCACGCTCTGGTACGTGGAAAAAAGTTCGTTAATCGATAAAGTCAGGGTACGCAGGCCCAGGTTGCGGGCAAGTTCCAGTGCGTCCTCCACCGATTCCTGTGAAGTGTATGGGGAGGGCATCAGCACTCCAATGACGTTCTCCGGACCCAGGGCATCAGCGGCGATGGCCGCCGTCAGCGAGGAATCGATGCCGCCACTAAGCCCTAAGAGTACTTTCGTAAACCCGTTCTTGCGAACGTAATCCCGTGTGCCGACCACCAGGGCGGCGTAGATCTCTGCCTCTTCGGAAAGGGGCGGGGCAACCCGGGGCTCGACGCGCGGCTTCTGGCCTGGGCGCGGCTCGGCCCCGAGCACCACCAGGTTCACCCCCGCGTCTGCGGCCTCCGGAAGAATCGGCTGCTTTCGGTGCCGGGGATCGTGCAGGCGGGTACGGAATACCGCTTCCGGGTGCAGGTCTACCACCAGAAGCTCTTCCCTAAAGGCGCCTGCCCGGGCGATTACCTGCCCTTCCGGGTCCACCACGAAGCTCTGGCCGTCGAAAACCAGCTCGTCCTGACCGCCCACCGTGTTCACGTAGGCCACTATCACCCGGTTGTCTAGGGCCCGGGTGGCCAGCATCTTCTCCCGCTGCTCTCTCTTACCCGCATGATAGGGCGAGGCGTTGAGGTTTACAATTAGGCTCGCACCGGCCAGTGCCTGAAAGTGGTGGGGGCCCTCCGGATACCACACGTCCTCACAGATGTTTACCCCTACCTTCACCTCGCCAAGGGAAAAGACCGAGATTTCCCGCCCCGCCCGGAAGTAGCGTTCCTCGTCAAAAACGCCGTAGTTGGGCAGGAACATCTTGCGATAGGTACCCTGGTGCTGGCCGTCGTGGATGACGGCCGCAGCGTTGTAAATGTCCTGGTCCTGGTCCACGAACCCCAAGATTACGGTGAGCCCGCGGCACCTAGGGATAATTTCCGCCAGGACCTTGAGATTGTCCAGGATGAACTGCGGTTTCAACAGCAAATCCTCGGGGGGGTAGCCGGTTAGGCACAGCTCGGGAAACGCCAGAAGGTCTACGCCCAGTCCGTGGGCCTGCTCCACCATGCTTAGGATCTTGTCTCGGTTGCCCTCGAGGTCGCCTACCGTGGAGTTGATCTGGGCCAACGCCAACCTCACTGTACATTCCCTCCCTTGCGCCTTGCCTAGCGCGAGGTCGCCCACTCGGCTCCTCATCTTCGAGCCTAGAAGCACCGCATTTACGACCCACTCCCCGTCTTGGGCTTCACGAAAACAACCCGCTCGCCCTGGGCCACCCGTCAACGATATGTGGGTGCGGTCTCGCCAGCGGGTAGCGGGCCACCTTCTCCAGCGCGAAGGCGCCTCAGCCCTTTACTGGCATTGCGCCCGGGTCCACGGCCAGCAAATTCTTAGTGCCGACCCTGGCCGGTTAAATCTTCTTAATGGTAACCGCCTCGCACTTGCTAGAACTTGGTGAGGTAACGAGTGATCTCCCAGGGGTGAACGGTCTCGCAGTACTCCTTCCATTCCAGTTCCTTGGCCTCGATGAAGCGCCGAACCACGTGCGGGCCCAGGGCGTCCGTGACCACTTCGTCTCTCTTGAGCTCTTCCAACGCTTCCGCCAGGCTTCCGGGCAAGAGCCCGATTCCGTAGCGCTCCCGCTCCGCCGGCGTTAGCTCGTACACGTTGCCGTCGAAGGGCGGCGGCGGCTCGATGCGATTGGCGATCCCGTCCAGCCCCGCGGCCAGGCAGGCGGCAAAGGCCAGGTAGGGATTGCAGGCCGGATCCGGGCTGCGGTACTCGATGCGGGTGGAAGGCCCTTTCTTGGCCGGGATGCGGATCAGGGGACTGCGGTTCTGGTAGGACCAGCAGATGTACACCGGAGCTTCAAAACCGGTGATGAGCCGCTTGTAAGAGTTGACCGTGCAGTTGGTTACGGCGGTAAGAGCACGGGCGTGCTTCAGCATGCCGCCGATGAAATGGCGCGCCACCACGCTGAGTTGATCCGGGGCAGAGGGGTCGAAAAAGGCGTTCTCATCTCCCCGCCGCAGGGAGATGTTGAGGTGCATGCCCGATCCCGGAATCCCGGCGATGGGTTTGGGCATAAAGGTGGCGTGAAACCCGTGGCGCTGGGCGAGGGTCCTTACGACGAACTTGAAGGTCATTACCATGTCCGCCATTTCCAGGGCCTCGGAGTACTTGAAATCGATTTCGTGCTGTCCCGGAGCCACCTCATGGTGGGAGGCCTCTACTTCAAAACCCATTTGCTGTAGCATTACTACAATCTCTTGTCGCGCTTCCTCGCCCAAGTCTACCGGCGTGAGGTCGAAGTAACCGGCCTGGTCGTGAGTGATCAGCGTGGGTTTGCCTTCGGCGTCGGTGTGGAAGAGGAAGAATTCCGCCTCCGGCCCCACGTCCATTGCGAACCCCATCTCCCGGGCCTTTTCCAGCATCCGCCGCAACCTGGCCCTCGGGCAACCGATAAAGGGGGTGCCGTCCGGGTTATATACGTCACAGATGAAGCGGGCAACGGCGCCGTCATACGGCTGCCAGGGGAAAACCACGAAGCTGTTGGGGTCCGGACGCAGGTACATGTCCGACTCCTCGATGCGAACAAATCCCTCTATCGAGGAGCCGTCAAACATGAGCTCCCCTGCCAACGCCTTGTCCAATTGCTCCACCGGAATAGCCACGTTTTTAAGCACACCGAGAATATCGGTGAATTGTAACCGGATGAACCGTACGTTCCTCCGTCGCACAACCTCCTTTACCTGTTCTGCAGTCATTTCTCCCATGGCCTAGTCCCCTTCCTTTGCCAGCCCTTATCGAAGCTATTATAACACGCCTCGAACCGAGGTGAGGCCGAGGGCTCATATGGCCGGTGTCCACACCACCAGCGACACAAGGGCGTGCATACCGCCCTCGCCATCTCGACCTCCACCTGGTCCGAGGTTACGCCATGTGGTTCTTCGACGAGGAAGCAGGGCGCCGCCAGCCCCTGAAAAGGAGGAAGAAATCAAGCCCGGCTAACCCAGGATCCGATCGACCTCCGCCGCGTCCAGATCCATGACGTAGGCAATACCGCTAACCTCGGCCGCCTCCCGAGTGAGGGCCACCAGGTCGTCTCGACTCAGGTACTCCAGGGCGAACTTGCGGGCACCGCACATCAACTGCCGCAGTCCCTGAGCCACGCGCTCGAAGTAGGTATAAACGCCGATGGCACCCACGGGCAACTCCTCAAAGGCATCTCTCACCATTTGCTTGACTTCCTGGGCCAGCACGAATACCTGTTCCAGGGTCTCACCATAAGCCTTGTATTCGTTGGAAACCTTGCCCTCCTTAAGGCGGGTCCCGATGGTCTTGCCCACCATGGCGGCGGCCAGCGGCGCGCGGGCCATGCCCACCGCCTTCACATAGGGCGCGCCCAGAGCCAGCCCCTTGAAGACATGGTCTTCCAGCGTGAACCCGCCGGCAATGGCCACGGGCGGAATATACTGTCCCCTGGCAGCGAGGCGCTCCAAATAGCGGTACAGCAAGGACTCGATGTATACCGTGGGGATGCCCCATTCGTTCATCATGCGCCACGGGCTCATACCAGTTCCACCCCCGGCGCCGTCCACAGTCAAAAGATCTAACCGGGCCAGCGAGGCCAGCTTCACCGCCCGGGCCAGGTCGGCCGGCCGGTAGGCGCCGGTCTTAAGCATAACGTACTTGGCCCCGGCCCGCCGCAGCTCCTCCACCCGGGCAAGGAAGGCCTCCTCGTCCACCATGCCGATGCGGGAGTGCCGCTCGAACTCCCGGAAGGCCCCGGCCCTGTAGGCCGCCTGGATCTGGGGGTCCTCCGGGTCGGGCAGGATAATGTAGCCCCGGCTCTTTAGTTCCAGCGCCCGCTCAAGGGTGCCCAGCTTGACCTCACCGCCAATGTCCTTGGCACCCTGACCCCATTTAAGTTCTACAACTTCCACACCCAGCTTTTCAATGGCGTACTCCTGAACTCCCAAACGGCTGTCCTCTACGTTAGCCTGGACGGCTATAAAGCCATAGCCCCGGTACCACCGCCGGAAAGCCTCGACCCGCCGTGCCAAGTTCGGCGAATGTACCACCCGCCCGTTTCTTATCTCAGACTGAGGGTCCATGGCGCAAACGTTCTCGCCGATAGCCAATCCTACTCCCGAGAGCGCGGCGCCGGCCGCCAGATGATCCCAGTTGCGGGCAGCCACGTCGGTGGACCCCATGGCCGCTATCACTATCGGCAGCCTGAGACGAAGGTCTCCCTGGTTCCCCAAGCGGGTTTCCAGGTTCACCGCCGGAAAGACCGCCTTGTCGCTGTCCGCATCTATGCCATAGGCGCCGGTAGCACTACCCATGATATTGAAGTGGGAGAAGTCTACGGGGTAATCCTTTTGGGCGGCAGAGGTTATCTGCCCGAAGGGTTGAGGATAGATTACCTCTTTGCCCCGCACGGCTGACTTGCCGATCTCGCAGAAGCCCACGCACCCATCCAGGCAGGTGACGCACATGCCGCTAAACGGGCACCAGTCGCCTTTGGTCCTTCGGGAAGTACGGGTGGCCTCGCTAGCATTGATACCCGGGCTGTAGCTCATCTTATCAACCTCCTGTCCCTTACTCTACTCTCCGGCTTTTCACCCTTCATAGCGCCCACCAACTTCGAAACGTCCTGGGCTTCCCTAAACCGGCACACCCTTTCTGCCGTTCCGTTCATTCGGTTCCTCTCTTACCCTGAAATTTTCTTACCGCCTCCCTCAGTAGGCCTTCAGATATTCTTGGAGTTCCCAAGGATGGACCTCGGCAATAAACCGCTCCCATTCTCCCGCCTTGGTCTGGTAGTACAGTTCGAAGAGAGTATCACCCAAAGTCTGCCGAACCAGATCATCCTCCTGCATGGCC
The DNA here is from genome assembly GCA_024653205.1 of Clostridia bacterium. Taxonomy (NCBI): domain Bacteria; kingdom Bacillati; phylum Bacillota; class Clostridia; species Clostridia bacterium. Next base: position 27,698 of record JANLFO010000021.1, read on the forward strand.
GCCAGGGCCTGCTCCAGGGTACGGGGAAGGCAGACCGCGCCCGGTTGCCCAAGCCCGCCGCCTTCTGCAGGGTACAGTTTCTCCGATACCGGGGGCGGAGGCTCCACACCCTGGTGCATGCCCGCCAATCCCGCCCTCAGCAGCACCGCCAAGGCCAAATAGGGATTGCAGGTAGGGTCGGGATGGCGGACCTCTATCCTCATATCTATCCCCCGACGGGCAGGAAGACGGACGATGGTATTCCGACCTTCCTCCCCCCAAGCCACATAGGTAGGGGCGGTATCGCTCGGCACCAGACGCTTATAAGAGTTCACCAAGGGATTGGTCAAGGCGGCCGCACCCCGAGCATGCCTCAGTATCCCGCCGACAAAACGGCGTCCTGCCGCACTCAGCCCCCACTCTCCATAAGGATCCCATAGATGGTTACGGTCCCCCTGCCAAACCTGCAACCCGAGGTTGAGGCCGGAACCGTTTGCTCCGGACAAAGGTTGGGGCATGAAAGACGCGTGGAGCCCGTGCCGCTGGGCGATGGTGCGCACCACAAACTTGAACGTGACCAACTGGTCGGCGGCCTGCAAGGCCTCGGTCAGCCTCAAGGCGATTTCGTGTTGGCCGGGGCCCAATTCGTGGTGCGAAGAAGCAGTGCCAATGCCCATCTCCTGAAGGGTAAGCACCATATCCCGCCGGGCATTCTCGCCAAGGTCCACCGGAGTAAGATCGCAAAAGCTCGCAAGGTCATGGGTTACCGTTGTAGGGTGACCCCGGTCATCCAGTTGAAAGAGAAAGAACTCGGCCTCGGCGGCCACTAGAAACCTTATCCCCTGACCGCACGCTTCTTCCAGCACCCGCCGGAGGACCCAACGGGAGCACAACGGGAAGGGTTGGCCCTCGGGCGTGTGCAGATCACACAAGAGGCGGGCCACCGCCCCATCGCGCGGCCGCCAAGGGAAGACCACAAACGTAGTGGGATCGGGCCGAAGCACCATGTCGGACTGAAGGTGAGAGGCTATCCCCCCCACTGCCGAGGCATCGAATAGCATGCCTTCCTCCAACACCCGTGGCAGGTCCTCGACGGTGATGGCTACGTTCTTTAAGGCGCCGAAGATATCGGTAAACTGCAGCCGCACGAACTTCACGTTATTCTCTTGTACCCTTTCGAGAACCTCCAATTGCGTCTGCTTACTACCCATGACCGCAGCCTCCATTTGGGGAAAGAAAAAAGCTGCCCTTGGGCAGCTCAAGTCTGCCGGCGAGGACGCCCTTGCCCTCCCTGCACCCGCTATCCCGTTTTCCCGGGGACCAATTCTACCGGTACCTTAGGAAAAAGTAAAGAGGGGGCAATAATGTATACAGTATATTTCTCGGCAGCAGGGCTGAACACGGACCTCAAGTTCCAAGATGCCCTTCCAGTACCGCCCTGGCCACCCTCCGCAGTGGTAGCCCGCGATTCATACTTGCCCGTCGCAAGAAGGCGTAGGCTTCTGCCTCACTCCAGCCTCGCGTTTGCATGAGCAAACCCTTTGCCCGTTCCACCAAACGCCGGGTTTCTAGTTCTTCTCTTAGTTTGCGGTTCTGGAGCGCCACCTCTCGGTAGCGCCTAAAAGTAGAAATAGCAATCTCTAGAGCGGGAATCAGCACTTGTTCGGTCAGCGGTTTGGGCAAAAGAGCCTGCACTCCCGCCTCCCGAGCCTCTTCCAACACAAACCAGTTGAGCTCTTCGGCAGTAAGGACTACCGCGCATACCATTTGCTCCTCCACTACCCGGGCTACCTCCAGGCCGCTCCGCAAGGGCAGTTGCCAGCTGATTACCGCTGCCTCCGGCTCCCGTTGAAAGATGAGCTGGGCGGCACTGCGTCCGTCTCCAACGCTCCCTACAACCAAGTACCCGTAACGCTGCACTGCCTCTCTGATCTCTCGTCGGGTAGCTTCATCTGGGTCGGCCAAGATGAGCCGCGCGCCGTGCATGCGTGACCACCACATCCACCGCCCGGCCTAGGAGCCGAAAAGGTGCCGGGCAACGTTAAAGTAGAGCAGGAGCCCCACGGCGTCGCCGATGGTCGAGATAAGAGGAGCCGACGCTACTGCGGGATCGAGCCGCAGTAACCGGAAGAGGAAGGGCAAGGACATGGCCACCAGCCCGGCGCTGCTCACCGCCCCCGCCAGCGTCAGCCCCACGGTCAGGGCGACGCGCAGGTCCCGGGCCATGGCCACGGCTATCCCGAAGGCGACGATTCCCAGCATGATTCCCAGAGAAATCAGGGTAACTATCTCTCCGGCCACCTGCCGGCGGGCCTTCCGGTCCAGCTCTCCGGTAGCCATGGAACGCACGATCAGGGTGGTAGTCTGGGAGCCCACGTTACCCGTGGTGGCCATGATCATGGGGATGAAGAGCGACAGCACCAGCACGGTTTCCAGCGCGTGCTCGTAAAGCCCGATAATATTACCGGACACCACCTCGGCCACCAGCAGCACCACCAGCCACGGGAGCCGACGCAGCAGCCGGGAGAAAACCCCCAGGTCGAAGTAGCTCTCCCACCCCCGCTCCGTTACCTTGGCCACGGCCATGATGCGCTGAAAGTCCTCGGATACCTCTTCCTCCAGCACGTCCACCGCATCGTCTACGGTAACGATACCCACCAGACGCCCCTCGCGGTCCAGAACCGGCACCGCCAGCAGGTCGTACTCCTGGATTTGCCGGGCCGCTACCTCCTGGTCTTCCTCGGTGTGCACGGCCACCACCCGGCGGTCCATAATCTCTTCCACCGTCCGGTCGGGGTCGCTCAACACCAGGTCACGAAGGCTCACTATGCCCTCCAGTCGCCTCTCGCTGTCGGTGACGTAGCAGGTATAGATGGTTTCCTTCTGGAGCCCCACCTGGCGTATCTTCTCCAGGGCCTGCCCTACCTGCATATCTTTGTGCAGGCTCACGTAGTCCGGGGTCATTATGCGGCCGGCGGTCCGAGGCGGATATCCCAGAAGCAGGGCGGAAATCTCCCGCTCTTCGGGTGTCAGTTGCTCCAGAATGCGCTTGGTAACCTTGGCCGGCATCTCGTCCAGCAGGCGGGTACGGTCGTCCGGGCTCATCTCTTCCAATATGTGAATCATTTCGCCGCTGTGCAGGTTCGCCAGTAAATCCTGCTGCTGCTCGCTGTTCAGGTTCTCGAACACGGCGATGGCCTGATCTTTCTGCAGGCACCGGAAGGCGAACGCCCGCTCCGCCGGCTCCAGCTCTTCCAGGATGGCGCTCAGGTCGGTAGGCAGCAGCTGCGCCGCCAGATTCCTTATCCCCTCTACGTCCCTTCCGGCAACCAGTTCGCGCAACTGTTCGAGCACGTTCTTCACCTCCCCCCGTTCTCTATTGGTGCCCGTTTTCGCCAATATAACACCAGGGAATTCCTCGTGTCAACGCAAAGGCTGGGCCGGTAGCCCTATCCGGTGCCGGCGGCTCCGACCTTTCCCGGCCCGCGCGGTCTCCCCGACTCGGAAAAACATGGGATGGGAATTGCCCGGCGCGGTTCCGGCCTGCTCGGGGAAATCAGCACTGTCAGCCGAATTCGGGGATAACCCAGAGGGGTGGGCGGGTGGAGAGGGCAGGCAAAGCGAGCCTCGGGGAACCGGGCGAGAAGAAAAGGCACGATGCCGCCGCTCAGTTCGCTGCCCTCAAGGCTCTCAAGGCCCTTACCAGAGCTTTCACGTCGCCTTCCCGGTTAAAATAGCCCAAACCCACGCGCACCGTACCCTGCTCCAACGTGCCTATGGTGCGGTGCGCCTGAGGGGCGCAGTGCAATCCCGCCCGCACCTGAATGTCGTAGACCCGGTCCAAAAGGAGGGCTACCCGGTCGGCTTCCAGACCCTCCAGGTTGAAGGAGACTATCCCTACCTGGCGTTCGGCCTCGCCCGGCCCGTAGAGCACGAGGCCCGGTATGCTCGCGAGTTCCTGCAGGGCGTAGGCAGTGAGCTCTTTCTCCCGCTTCCTTACCCTATCCACACCCTCGGCCACTAGGGTCTCCACCCCCGCCTTCAGACCCGCCAGTCCCGGCACGTTCATGGTGCCGGCCTCGTAGCGTTCCGGCAGCGTGGACGGCTGTTCCTCCAGCAGGGACTGGCCCCCGGTACCCCCTTCCTTGAGGGGAACCAATTCCACGCCTTCCCGCACGTAGAGCCCGCCCGTGCCCATGGGACCCAAGAGCCCCTTATGGCCCGTAAAGGCCAGGAGGTCGATGTTCATGGCCTCCACGTCAATGGGGTAGACCCCGGCGGTCTGGGCGGCGTCCACCAGGAACACGATACCCCTCGGCCGGGTAAGCCGGCCCGCCTCGGCTACCGGAAGGAGGGTGCCCACCACGTTGGAGGCATGGGTGAGCACCACCAGGCGAGTCCTGGGCCCCAGTGCTTTCTCCAGAGCTTCCAGGGGCAGGGTTCCGTCCTTTTGACAGGGCACGGCGGTAACCACTATGCCCCGTGTTCTCTCCAGAACCTTTAACGGTCGCCAGACCGCGTTATGCTCCACGGAAGAGGTGACCACCTCGTCACCCGGGCGCAGGAATCCCTTTAGGGCCAGGTTAAGCGCTTCCGTAGCGTTGGCCGTAAACACCAGACGTGTGGGGTCGGCGATGTTGAACAGCCGGCACAGGGCCAAGCGGGCCTCAAAAACCAGGCGCTCCGCCTCCAGAGCCCGGCGGTAAGTACTTCGGCCGGCGCTGGCCCCCACCCTACGCATGGCGTCTAATACCGCCCGGTAAACCGCTTCGGGTTTGGGAAAGGACGTGGCGGCATTGTCCAAATAGATACCCATAACCGAACCACCCGAGGTCTATATTATTCTCCTCGGGTAATAAGTAAATCAGGAGGACGAACATGTAAGAAAAAGTGCCGGGCGGGAAAGAACCGGCGGGAGCAGTAGACGACCGCGGATTATCGCACGGCGGTCGGGCTAGATCTGGCGGGCTTCCGAGGCCTTTCGCTGGCGGACCGCAAGGCGCGCCACCCAGACGCTGACCTCGTACAGTATCAACAAGGGCCCGGCCATACAGAGCTGGGAGATCACGTCCGGACCGGGGGTCAGGGCCGCGGCCAATATGAAGACGATCACTATCGCGTAGCGGCGGTTCCTGACCAGCCAGTCCTCTCCCAATATCCCCCAGAGGCTGAGAAGGTACATGACCAAAGGCAGCTCAAAAGAAAGCCCGAAAGGGAGCAGGAAACTGACCAGGAACGAGATGTAATGACCGATGGAAAACATCGGGGTTAGGCCCGGCCCGGCAATGGTTATGAGGAAGCGGACTACAAACCGGAACACGGCAAAGTAGGCGAAAAGCACGCCGGCAAGGAAGAGCAGCACCGAAAAAAAAACGACGGCGCCGATCGTGCGCCGCTCTTCGGGTTTGAGCGCGGGGACGATGAATCCCCATACCTGCCACAGGATGACCGGCAAGGCGAGGACGAACCCGGCGGCCAGGCAAAGCTTTATTTGCGTGAGGAAGGCTTCCCCCACCCCTATATAGACCAGCGGGACGTGATACTTTTCCAAGGGAGAGGTCACCCAGGCCATGAGTTCCTGCCGGAAGAATCCGTAGACAATACCGGTGGTGACCCCCAGGGTGATCCCGGACACCACCAGGACGCGCCGCAGTTCTTCCAGATGCTCCATCAGGGTCATTTCACTTCTCCGGCTCAATTGCGGCACCCCCGCCCGGAACCCCTGCCCCTTCTCCTCTTCTTACCCGAGGCCACTAGGCCCTGGCCAGGAGAAGCCGGCGCTTGCGCAGAGCGTACTCGCGCACCGCCTTCTCGGCCAGGAGTACGTCCCGGTGCTTCTCGGTATAGGCCCAGCACTCGCCGCGTTCCCAAATGCTCACCGGATCGGTAAGGGCCAGGCAGGAGGTTTTGCGCCGCCGCGCGCAGAACTCGCAGTACACGTGCAGCCGCCCCTCGCGTACGGCCTGGGCAAAGTGTTCCGGCAGATAGCTGTACGGGTCGTACATGGCTTCCCCCTCGGGGCTATTTTACCACGGTCCCCGTTCCAAGCCAAGGCTACCCGCTTCGAGGGCCCCTGCCGAGGATGGCACGGGGCGCCGGGGCGGCTTCGGCCCGGGCGCGGGATTATCGGGCCGCGGCGGTCCGGCCACCCCCCATCCCCCTCTAGTCCGACCGCTTCCGCCCGGCTCCGTCGGCACCGGTCAGCAAACGCAGGCGGCGTGCCTCTGCAGACAGGCGCGGCAGGTTGGTTAACAGCTGGTGCACCCATTCGGTCCCCATACCGGCGAACAGCCCCGCCAGCAGGGCACCCAAAACGGGGTTGGCGTCGGGGAGACCCGCGATTACAAAAAGGTTGACCTTGAGAGCCACGGCAAGCAGTACCCCCCAGAAGAGCCCCAGCAGCCTCCAAAAGCTCTCCTGGTACGGGCGCGGCCAGCCCTGCACCATGGAACCCAGCACCATCTTCAGTGCCTCAACCAGCCGTTCGGCAAACAGGGCCACCACCAGCAATGCGGTCAATTCCTCCATCTTTCAGCACCTCCCGTGCTTTCAACTTATGGCCTGCCGGAGGCAAAGGTGCCGAAACCGGGAAAAGGGCTTTCTCTGCCCGTGCGGCCGGCAAAGGCACACGGCGGGTAAAAAGTCGGTTCGCAACCGGATACGGGGAAGGAAATCCCCCATTTCTTGTCGAAACTTACCTTCAACAGTCAGCGTTCCACGGGGTGGGGGCATGACCGCATGTTTTCAAAAGGTATGCGGATTCTGATGGCAGTATTGGGCATACTGGTTTTGCTGACCACGGCCACCGGCTGGGCCGGCGAGCTGGACGAGCTCAAGGAACGCCAGGAAGAGGTAAGCCGGCAGATAGAGCAGTACCGGCGCTACATAGCGGAGAAGCAGAGCGAGATCAAGGATCTGAACCGCCAGCTGGCCGAACTCGACCGGAAGATCGAGCAGGCGGAGGACAAGCTGGCGGAACTGGAGCAGGCCCTGGCTACGGCCGAGGTGGAACTGCAACAGGCGGAACAGGCGCTGGAGCAGGCAGAGGCCGATCTGGCGCGGGCGGAGAAGGAACTCGCCGAGGCCCAGGCGGCCTACGAGGAAAGAGTAGAGATATTCATGGACCGCCTCCGGTCCATGTACAAGCAGGGCTCCCTTGACTACCTGGAAGTATTGCTGGGTTCGGCCAGCTTTACCGATTTCCTGGTGCGTTTCGACCTGGTGCAGAAGATCGCGGAATACGACGCCGAGCTGGTGCGGGATCTGGAAGCACGGTGCCGGGATCTGGAGGCCAGGAAGGCCGACCTGGAGGTCAGACGGCAGGACATCGCCGCCAGGAAGGCCGACCTGGAGGCCAGGAAGGCACGAATCGCCTCGTTAAAAGGTCAGACCGAAACGCAAAAGCAGACTCTGGAGGGTCACCAGAAGGAAAAGGCGGCCTTGCGGGCCCAAGCCGAGGAGGAGAAGCGCCGGGCCGAAAGAGCGCTGGCGGCAGAGGAAGAGGCCTCCCGCAAGCTGGCCGCCAAGATAAGGGAACTCGAGGGGCAGCGCGGCAAGACCCCCTTCGTAGGCGGCCGGTTTGCCTGGCCGGTGCCCGGATACTATAGCGTGTCCTCCGATTACGGCTGGCGAATACACCCGATCCTGGGCGGGCGACGCTTCCATTCCGGGATCGACATCCCGGCGCCTACCGGAACCCGGGTGGTGGCGGCGGCCGAGGGTGAAGTCATCTTTTCCGGCTGGTACGGCGGGTACGGGAACGCGGTGGTAATCAGCCACGGCGGTAACGTGACCACCACCTACGGCCACCTTTCGCGGATCAGCGTCGGGGAGGGACAGCAGGTAAAACAGGGACAGGAAGTCGGCCGGGTGGGCAACACCGGCCTGAGCACCGGACCGCACCTGCACTTTGACGTCCGCGAAGGCGGCGAGCCGGTCAGCCCGTGGAGCTATTTGCGCTAGCAGGTCGCCAAGCGATAGAATAGAAATCCGGGCAACCATATCCGGCAAGGCAAAGGAGGCAAGCATGTGTACCGCATAGCGGTGATACCGGGCGACGGCACCGGCCCGGAGCAGATTCGAGAGGGTATGAAGGTGCTCGAGGCCGTATCCGGGAAGCTGGGCTTCCGGCTCCGGTTCCAAACCTTTGACTACGGCGGAGAACGCTATCTGCGCACGGGAGAGACCCTGCCCGCGGGGGCCCTGGAAGAGCTGAAGACTTTCGATGCCATCTATCTGGGGGCCATAGGCCACCCGGAGGTTCCGCCCGGGGTGCTGGAGAAGGGTATCCTGCTGGAGCTGCGCTTCAAGCTCGACCAATACGTCAACCTGCGGCCGGTGAGACTGTATCCGGGAGTGGATACCCCCCTAAAGGATAAAGGGCCCGAGGACATAGACTTCGTAGTGGTCAGGGAGAACACCGAAGGTCTTTATGCCGGAGCGGGAGGGTTTCTCAAAAAGGGAACCCCGGAAGAGGTGGCCATTCAGGAGTCCATCAATACCCGGCGAGGGGTGGAGCGGTGCATCCGCTTCGCTTTTGAATACTGCCAGCGGAGGAACCGCAAGAAGAAACTCACCTTAGTAGCCAAGACCAACGTCCTTACTTATGCCTCCGACCTTTGGCAGCGCACCTTTTACGAAGTGGGCGAAGAATACCCGGACATAACCAAGGATTACGCCCACGTTGACGCCGCCTGCATGTGGATGGTCAAGAACCCGGAGCAGTTCGACGTAATCGTCACCGACAACATGTTCGGAGACATCATCACCGACCTGGGCGCCATAATCCAGGGAGGTATGGGCATCGCCGCCGGGGCCAACATCAACCCCCAGGGGGTTTCCATGTTCGAGCCCATAGGCGGCTCTGCCCCCAAGTACGCGGGCAAGAACCTGATTAACCCCTTAGCGGCCATCTGCGCCGGAGCCATGATGCTGGAGAACCTCGGCCAGGAGGAGGCGGCCCGGAGGGTGGAAGAGGCGGTCATGCGGGTCTGCCGGGATCACCTGAAAAGCCTGGCCGCCGGACAGATGGGCTATACCACCTCCGAAGTGGGGGACCTGGTGGTAAGCTATCTCTAGGAACCTATGGCCTACCTACGGCTTACTTTCCTCCCTTGTCGGGAGCGGGCAGGCGGCCGGCTTGCCCGTCTTCTTTTTCCGGCAGCGGTTTGGCCGCAGGCTGGGGTACCCAGCCCCAGCGGGCGGGGACCCCGGCCAACCGGCTCGCCCGGCGCCCGTACAGGAAGTATACCGCCAGCCCTAACCCCAGCCATACCGCGAAGCGGATCCAGGTGACCCCGGGGAGGTTGGCCATCAAGTAGAGGGAAGAGGCCATGGCTGCCAAAGGAATCCAGGGGAACCAGGGCACCCGGAAAGGCCGGGGCTGGTCCGGCCTTGCCCGCCGCAGTACCATCACGCCCAGCGAGACCAGCACAAAGGCGGCCAGCGTGCCTATATTGGCCAGTTCGGCCACCAGCCCTATAGGAAGGAACCCGGCGATGGCAAACACCGCGGCTGCGGTTAGCCAGGTGGTTAGTACCGGGGTACGGTGGCGGGGATGAAGCCGGGCGAACACCCGGGGCAGCAGGCCGTCCCGGGCCATGGCGAAGAATACCCGGGTCTGCCCGAACATGTCGACTATAATCACGCTGGTCAGGCCGGCGATGGCTCCCACGGATATGAGCGCCGAGGCCCAGGCCAGGCCGTGGCGCGCCAGGGCGTAGGCCAGCGGAGAAGGCACGTTGAGCTCCCGCCAGCTCACCATTCCGGTAAGGACGGCGGCCACCGCCACGTACAGCGTCCCCGACAGGGCCAGAGAGCCGAGAATGCCCCGGGGAAGGTCCCGACGGGGGTTGGCAACCTCCTCGGCAGCAGTGGAAACGGCGTCAAAGCCGATATAGGCGAAGAACACTATGGAGGCACCGGTAATTACCCCGGCGGGACCGTAGGGAAACATGGGTACCCACAGGGAAGGGTTAACCCTCGAGACTCCCACGGCGAGGAAAACGACCACTACGGCCAGTTTGATCAAAACCACGAGATTGTTGGTGCTGGCGGACAACCGCGTACCCCAGGTGAGGGCGGCGGCCACGAATACCACCACCGGCAAGGCCAGCAGGTTAACCGCGCCTCCGGCCCCCGGAGGCGCGGACATCCAGGCAGGCAGCGCCACACCCGCGGCTTCCAGGAAGCTGGCCAGGTACCCAGCCCAGCCTATGGCCACCGCGCCCGCGGCGACGGTGTATTCCAGGATCAGGTCCCAACCTATTATCCAGGCGACCAACTCGCCCAGAGCGGCATAGGCGTAGGTATAGGCACTGCCGGCCACCGGCACCATGGAGGCCAGTTCGGCGTACACCAGGGCGGCCAGGGCGCTGGCCACCCCGGCCAGGGCGAAGGAAATGATGACCCCGGGCCCGGCAAAGCGGCTGGCGGCCACGCCGGTGAGAACGAAAATGCCGGTGCCGATGATGGCCCCTACTCCCAAGAATACCAAATCAAAAGGGCCAAGCCGCCGCCGCAGGCCTTGCTCTCCCCGCTCGGCCAGGACTTCCTCCAGCGGCTTGACCCGGAATAACGCTCTCCAGCTACCCGTCGTTCCTCGCCCCTCTACCGCCGGATGACGTTCTTCGTATACTAGTCTGGCCGGCGGAGCGGGGGCATTATTTTGGATTCCAGCGCTAGCGTTCCGCAGGCTTCTGGGCAATCACTGCAGTGATTTCAATGGTCTTGCCCAGACGCCATACTTTTATCTTCACCTGCTGGCCTACCTTTGTACTCCGGATGGCCTTGACCAAAGTGTCGGCATCGGTTATCTTCTGGCCGTTGAACTCCAGGATTATATCTCCCCGACGCAGGCCCGCCTTGGCAGCAGGACTGTTGCTCTCCACCGAATCCACCAGGGCCCCTTCAACGCGGCCCAGGCCGAAGTACTCGGCTACGTCAGGCGTAACGTCGTAAATGCCCACTCCCAGCCAAGGCCGCACGAGTTGACCCTTGGTCTTAAGAGTTTCAATTGCTCCCTTTACGGCACTGATAGGGATCGCAAAGCCGATCCCCTGCGCCTCGGCGTTGATGGCGGTGTTAATGCCCACCACCCTGCCCTGAAGGTTTAGGAGCGGGCCGCCGCTGTTACCGGGATTGATCGACGCGTCAGTCTGGAGCATATTCTCATACAGGCGATCTTCCACCGGTACCGGCCGCCCCTTGGCGCTGATCACTCCCACGGTCACGGTGTGGTCCAGCCCGTACGGGTTGCCGATGGCAATCACCCATTCCCCTACCCGCACCGCGTCCGAGTCTCCCAGCTCCAGGTAAGGGAAGGCCCGCGGCCCGTCGATCTTCAAAACCGCCAAGTCAAGGTCGTAATCCGAACCTACCACCCGGGCCTCGAAGGGAGTATCATACCCGGCTACAGTGACCTTGATCTCCTGAGCCTGATCGATCACGTGCTCGTTGGTGAGTATATAACCGTCGGCAGAAATCAGAAAGCCCGACCCCACTCCTTGCTGCACCTGGGGTCCGAGCTGGAAAGGAACCCCGAAGAAGCGGCGGAAGAAGGGATCGTTGAAGAAGGGATTGGACCCGCCAACCCGGGTTATGGTGTCGATCTTGACTACCGCCGGGCCGGCCTTAGACACGATATCGGCAATGGTGTTGGGGCCTACTCCGGGCGGCACGGCCGCCACGGCGGTACCGCTCCCACCGGAAGAAGCGGAATCGGATGCCGGCGGCGGAGGATTGTCGGCCAAGGCGGCAGGCTGGCTGCACCCGCCCAGCAGGAAGCCGACGGTTAACACCAGGGTCAGCACCAGAAGAACGGCCAGCGCCCCTGATACTCGGTTTTCGGCTGCAAATCGCATTCTCGTCCCTCCTCTCCTGGCTTTCTTCCCCCGATCCTGCAAGCCCAATATACCACCGGGTCACCGGACGGTCAAGAACCGACCGACCCTAGTTATCTTGGGCTGGCAGGCGGTACCGGGTGCTCTCTGGACATATTGGCACCGCGCCGGGTACCGAGCTCGGCGAGGGCAAGTCCGGAAGAGGGCCGGAGGCCACGGATGATTTCCGGCGCGGCTTAGGCCCGGCCCTCAGTTGCGCGAGTTCGGTGCCCGGCCCGCTTCAGGTGCCCGGGGAAACCAGGGCTGCCGGCGAAAACCAGGGATACCCGGCCGACGATAGGGCCTATGCGGGTGCCACCGGAGGCATGCGGCGTTTGTGCTCGCTGGCCCGGCTCAGCCGGGCTATCCTTTCCCTTACCTCGGGGCGGGCCTTGCCGCTCAACAGGTAGGCGTCCAGCTCGGCGTAGGTCAGGCCCATTTCTCCCTCATCGGTCTGGCCGGCCCAGAGCCCGGCGGAGGGGGGCTTGCGCAGTACGCGCTCCGGAACGCCGAGGTAGGCCGCCAGCTCAAGCACCTGCCGCTTTACCAGATTACCCAGGGGCAAGAGGTCTACCCCGCCGTCCCCGTACTTGGTGAAGTAGCCCACGGTGCGCTCGCTGAGGTTGGAGGTCCCGACTACCAGGTAGTTACGGCGGTTGGCGAAGTAGTAAAGGGCGAGCATGCGCAGGCGGGGCTTGAGGTTGGCCGCCGCCAGGTCCCGGGGATTCTCGATACCACCGGGGTCGAGGAGCTCCAACAGCATATCGTACACGCCGTCCAGCACCACCGTATGGTAGGGTACGCCGAAGGCTTGCGCCACCAGGACCGCATCCTCCGTATCCTGGGGGTCGCTGTGACAGGGAAGGATGAGAGCCAGATTGTTGTCGCCGAAGGCCCGCTGACACAGGCCCACCACTACGGCGGAATCCACTCCTCCGCTCAGGCCCACGACCGTGCCCCTGGCCCCGGCCGCCCCCACCTGCTCTCTGAGCCATTCTACCAATCTGGCCGCCAGGTCGGCCACCTCGGAGGTCATCCCCGGATCCCCCCATCCGTTAGCTCTAGACCGGGAAAAGAAAGAGGTCCTTGCCAGGCGGCCGCCTGTCGGACCCCTCTTTTCCCCCACCTTGACTAGCGGCATTATATCGGGCTCGACTCAGGCTTGTCAAGAACACTAGCGGCTGAGTTATCACCACTTTCCCACGGGCGGTACCGGGTGCTCCCCGTTCGTACTGTCACCTCGCCGA
>JANLFO010000022.1 GCA_024653205.1 Clostridia bacterium
TACTCAGGCGAGCACCCGGTACCGCCAGTCAACTCAAGTTAACTCGAAAGTGGGGGATACGTCAGGAACCGGGGGCCTTGCCCACCAGCAGCCCGTTTACGCCCGACACCAGGTAATCCAGGACGCTGGGTAGCGTATCGCCCGCTTCTTCCCCCGGTCTCGCCTCACCACAAAGCAGGCGCCCCACAAAGCGCCGGGCCTCCACTACCGCCACCTCCGACGGCAGGAGGCCCCAGGCAGCCTCATCCAGAAGGTGCAGAACCGCCGCCGCCAGGGCCACGAGCATGGGGTCTCGCGCCAGTTCCCGCAAACGAGAAAGATAGGTCTCTTTGCCTTCGCTCCAGCCCATCTCGCGGGCCTGCTGCCAGAAAACCTCCGGCCCCACCCGGTAGCGATCCAGCCGGGCCAGCAGATCGAGCTGCCGCGCCGGGCCCAGCCCCGTTTCCTTCTCCAGCGCCTCCTTGGTGGCGGCGATGACTGCCCGGCCGATCAGCTCGCCCAGCTTGGAGTGTTGGCCGGCATCGGTAAACGTTCTGGGGCTGGTGGGATCGGCCACTACGGCAATCTGATCGGTTCCCGAGCCGGTGGCTACCCCGCAGGAGTAGCGGCTCGGAGCCATCAGTTCCTGCAGGGCGGCGGCCTTGGCTTCGCTGGCGGTTACCACCGCGCGCACCAGGGCGTGGGGAGGCAGGTTCCCACGGATGAACAGCAGGGTATTCACGGTGCCCACCGAAGTCCACTCCTCATCCACCTCGTAATAGCCCGCGGGATCGCCGGCCCGGCCGCCGTTCACATCCACCCCGGCGGTGACGATGGCGGTAACCGCCAATTCCCGGTATTCCATGACCTGCAAGGCTGCATTCTCCATGCGCGCCGCGGTGAGAAGGCCTGCCGTCCGTTCCGGCGCCACTCCTGCCCGTTGGGCGACCATCCGGAGGTAGTCGGCCACCCTTCCCCCTGCCACCTCCTCGATCTCTTCGTGGCCGGAAATGTGGCAGTTGAAGACCGCGTCAAGGTCCTCCCGGTAGCCTCCGTTGAGCCGGGCGGAAGAAAGCACGCGCCGGGGCCCGGGGAAACGCACCACCAGGGCCTTTTCCCCGATCTGCGCCCTCTCCCCTCCCGGAAGTTGCCACTCCCTCATCTACTCCGCCCTCCTTCCTGCCAGCTCGTGCCTCAGCGCCCCAACCACCTCACGCGACCGGCAATACACCAGTCGCGAGGCCACCGCCCCTCCGCAGAGGTCCTCGGCCTCCTCCCGAGAACGCAAGCTGAACACCTTCCTTCCCTCGCTTACCAGACGTGCAGCGAGCTCCGGGTTACGCCGGTTGGCGGCACCCACGGGAAAAGCTGCTTGGTGGTCGTACCCGGTAGTGAGTTGGTGCGCCGTCAACACGGGGCTCACATCCCCACCCTCCTTCGCCGGAGAAAACTGATGACCAGAGGGGCGCCAAAGAGAGCGGTCACCGCACTCAGGGGCAGCTCCACGGGCGAAAGAATCAAGCGGGCCACCAGGTCGCAACCGCTGGTAATCACCCCGCCCACCAGGGTGGCGGCCGGAATGAGATGGCGGTTGTCAGCTGTTCCCAAGAGCAGGCGGGCCAGATGCGGAGCGGCCAGACCCACGAAACCCACCGGGCCGGCAAAGGCGGTCACTATTGCCGCAAGGCTGCTGGCCAGGAGCACCAGTACCACCCGCACCGCCCGCAGATTCACTCCCAGGCTGCGGGCGTAATCTTCGCCCATGAGCAGGGCATTGAGAGGCTTGCACAACAGATAGACTCCACCGATCAGCCCGCTGGCGCACGGCGCCACGATCGTCACCTCGTCCCAGGTAAAGCCGGAGAAACTGCCCAGGGTCCAGAGCACGAAGGCGTGTACCTTTTCCTTCTCGGCCACCGCCACGAGGATGCTGCTGCCGGCGCTGCACAGGTAGCCGATCATCAGCCCTACCAGCAGCAGGGTAACCGCGTTCCTGACCCGACCCGCCACCGCCACTACCAGGACCAGCACCATGGCGGCACCCGCCAGGGCGGCCAGATTCATCAGGTAGGGGGATACGGCGGTTCTTCCCACCACCACCCCGGCCAGGAGCACCGCGCCTACTGCCAGCGTGGCGCCGGAAGAAATTCCCAGGATGAACGGGTCCACGATGGGGTTGCGGAAGAAAATCTGAAGCAACAGCCCACTGGCCGCCAGCGATGCCCCGCCGAAGGCGCCCGCCAGGGCCCGGGGAAAACGGATCTCCCAAAGCATCCGGGCCGCGGCTCCGGCATCGCCGCGCGAGGCCAAGACGGCAGCCAGTTCACGCCAGGGAACCCTGACCGAACCCAGGGCCAGATTCAAAGCCAGAAACACCAGGAGCAACCCGGCCAGGGCTACAATGACCCATCGCCTCCAGGAGACTGCCGTCTTCTGACCCCCGTTAGCCATACCGTGCACCCCTTCTCAGCGGTCGGTAGCCGGGAGCTTCATGTGGTGCTTTAGCTCCACCTCCCGGAACAGATCGGGATGGAAGATGGCCGCCAGGTCGGCGAACATCTCGTCGGCCTTATCAATCGACTGGTAGTACCAGGGCTGAAAGCACCAGACCCGACCGGCCCTTATTACCGGCAGGTCGGCCAGTCTTTTCTCTTGCTCTACCAGCTTGGCAATGGAAGTGGTCCCGTAATTGGGCAGGGTGGAAGAAATAAATACCTCGGCCTCGAGGCCCCGACGATAGAACTCCTCCAAGCTGACAGTGGCGCTGCCTGTTCCCCCAAGGTCCTTGAACAGGTAATCACCCCCGGCCATTCCGATCATCTTGGCCACATAGGAATCCCCGGCGGGAACGTAGACCTCTCCCTGGTAGATCAAACCCCATAGTACCCTGGGCCGGGAGGTTGCCCCGGCCACCGCGCGGGTGACCGCTTCGGTGTTTTCTACCACCCTTTGGAAGTACTGTTCTGCCCGATCCTCCTTCCCGTAGAAGGCGGCCAGGAATTTTACCCACTCTACCCGACCCAGGGGATGGTTCTCCCGGTGGCTGTTATCCACGGCTACCGGGATCTTCAGCTCCTCAAGCTTCTTCAGCTTCTGCAAGTCTTCCGGCGAGCCGGTGTAGATGAAAACCAGGTCGGGATTAAGCTCGAGCACTGCCTCGTAGTCGAGGGGGCCCATGTCGTTCCCTACTAACCTAATCCGACCTTCCTCCAGCCCGATCCTGACCTCCGGAATATACCAGTGCTCCCTGTCTGTGGTTACGGCAATGATGCTTTCGAGTTCCTCGAGAGGCCGCAGGAGGGCCGCCGTAGTTGTGGAAGCTACCACCACCCGTCGGACCGGAGTATGAACCACCGGCAGGTGCCGGTATGCCTCCGGCACCTTATGGCCCCGTGGAACAAGGAGGAGTTGCCTTGCCTCCCCATCAGTAACTACCCGGCAACCGTCCGCCAAATACTCCAGCCCAAAGCCGGTGGCGTATTTAGGGCAAGAAGACAAGCCCGAGGCCGAAGGCTCCTCGGCGCCGCACCCACTCGCCAGCAGTCCCAACAGCAACACCAGCAATAATATCCGTACCCCTAGACTTCGCATCCCTGGCTCCCTCCCCAATCGCAACTGACTCGAGACGCCGGCGCTACTTCGAACAGCGCCCAGCACCTTCGCTACAGGCCTAGAGCATGAAAGGAAAACCGGATCTCACTCCATCCGCCAGGTGGCCCAGGCTGCCAGGGCAAGGAATGCCCCGGCATAGGCAGCCAGCACCGCCAGCGAGAATCCGGGAAATTCCCCTCCTAAGGCCGCGGCCCTCAGGGCCAGAGAGGAGTGGGTAAGGGGAAGAACCTGAACCAGCTCTGCCACCGGAGGCGGGAACTTTTCCACCTGAAAAAACGTTCCGCACAGGAAACTCATGGGCAGGATGACGAAAGTGGAGAACCGGCCCATGTCTTCGTGGGAGTTGATCAGCATAGCCGCCGCCACCCCCAGGGCGGCAAACAGGAAGCAGGTAAGGAACAGGGACGCCAGCAGCCAGGGGCTGAAGAAATGCAGCCGGGCACCGAAGAGGAAGGCCAGCAGGAGGATCAGGGCGCTGGAAAGTACGCCCCGGATGAAGCCTCCCAGCACGTGACCCAGCACCAGCGGTCCCAACCCTACGGGCGCCAGGAGAAACTCTTCCAGGGTACGGTGGTAAAGGCGGCTGATGTTCAGAGAGGTGCTGGTGGCGTTGAAACTGGCCGACATGGCGCTGAGGGCCAGGATGCCCGGCACCACAAAGTCGAGGTAGCTCGTGCCTCCGAAGTCCAAATTCCTGCCCAGGCCCCACCCGAAGGCGGTGAGGTAGAGCAGGGGACCCACCAGGTGGGCGGCCACATAGCGCCCGAATCTCTTGCGCAACATCAAGAGGTCGCGCCACAGGACTGCTCCCGTACCCCGCACTTCATTCACCCACCTTATCGCCGGTCAATTCCACGAACACGTCTTCCAGGTTCCCCTCACGAATGGTTGTTCTCCCGCCAGTTCGCGCCACATGCTCCAGGGCCTGCTCCCGGCTTTCGAAAGCTCGATACTCGGTGCAATTAGGGCCCGTCACCTCTACCACTACCCGCGCTACCCGGGCCTTGAGCTCCCTGGGGGTACCCAGCGCTATGAGTCGGCCCCGGTTGAGAATGCCTACCCGCTGGCAGAGCTGCTCCGCCTCCTCTATATAGTGGGTGGTCAGCAGGATGGTGAGGCCCTGAGCGTTGAGACGCCGGATCAGGTCCCACAGCCTTCGCCGTACCTGGGGATCCAGGCCCACGGTAGGCTCGTCCAGAAGCAGCACCCGAGGCCGGTGCAGAAGGGCCCGGGCGATCATTAGCCGGCGTTTCATTCCCCCGGAGAGGTGCTCCACCAGAGTGTTTTTCCGCTCTGCCAGCTCCACAAAGGCCAGCAGTTCCCCTATCCGTTTCTCCCTCTCCCGACCGGCCAGGCCGTACAGGCGTCCGTGAAGCTCCATATTTTCCCATACCGTAAGCTCCTGATCCAGGTTGACGTATTGCGGCACCACGCCGAGCTGGCGCTTTGCTTCCGGCCGGGCCCGGGTCAGTTCCCGGCCGTCCAGAAAAACCTTGCCCCTGGTGGGGCGGGCCAGAGTGGTAAGCACCCGCACAGTAGTGGTCTTGCCGGCGCCGTTGGGCCCCAAGAGGCCGAAAACCTCACCCCGGCGGATGGTTAGATCGAGCCCCTCCACCGCCTTGATTTCGCCGTAATACTTGCACAGCCCGCAAATCTCGATCAAAACCCGCTTCCTCTCCTTCCGGAGCGGCCACAGCCCAGGCTAGGGGACTGAGTTATCCATCCCTCAGGCTAGGGAAGGGTTGACCCCGTACCCGGCGTTGGAGCGGCCCTCAAAATGCCGGTCAGCTTCTCCCGGTCCAGCGCCACCTCCTCGAAGGGACGGCGCCGCAGGCGGTGGGCCAGAGCGAATCCCGCCGTAGCCTCCACGTCCGCTTCGGTCACCTGCGTACGGCCCGCCAGGGCGGCGTGGGCCCTGGCCGCCTTCACCATCACCAGGTCCGCCCGGTGGCCGTCCACTCCCAGCTCCAGCGCGGTACGCACGATCAGGAGCAGCATTTCCTCCGGTATCTGCACCCTGGGCAACAGATGCCGAGCGGCTTCGATCTGACGGCGCAGTTTCTCCTCTTCTTCCTCCCAGGCCCCGGCAAAGCCCGCCGGGTCCTCCTCGAAGGCCAGACGCCGCCTCACGATCTCCGCCCGCAAGGCCGGGTCGTCCACCCCGGTCACGCTCACGCACAGCCCGAAGCGGTCCAGCAACTGGGGCCGGAGTTCCCCTTCCTCCGGGTTCATAGTACCTACCAGGATGAAGCTTGCCGGGTGGCTGAAGGAGATGCCCTCGCGCTCCACGGTGTTCACCCCCATGGCAGCGGCGTCCAGCAGCACGTCTACAACGTGATCGTCCAGCAGGTTTACCTCGTCCACGTAAAGGATACCGCGGTTGGCCTCGGCCAGCACCCCCGGCTCGAAGCGCTTCTCCCCCTTCCTGATAGCCTGCTCCAGGTCCAGGGTGCCGACCACCCTATCCTCGGTGGCCGAAACCGGCAGTTCCACCACCCGCATCCGCTGTACGGCCACCGGCAGTTCTTCGCCGCCTTCCACACGCTCCCGGCATTGCGCGCACATGCCGCCCAGGTCGTCCGGGTCGCAGCGGAAGGGGCAATCGGCCACAACCCGGATCTCGGGCAAGAGCCGCGCCAGGGCCCGGACCGCCGTGGATTTTGCGGTACCCTTCTCCCCCCGGATCAGCACCCCGCCGATCTTAGGGGAGACGGCGTTCAGCAGCAGCGCCAACTTCATGTCCTCCTGCCCCACCAGAGCGGTGAAAGGGAAAAGGTCGTGTTGCACGGGCATCTCTCCTTCTCTACTTTTGGGACAACCGGCCGAAATGATTCGGCCGCCGCCCGCACCGCCTCGGCCAGGGTCTGGGAGCGCAGGTCCTCGATCCGGTAGTAGGCCGCTCCCAACTCCTCGGCCAGGCGTTGGGCCAGCCCCAGGCTCAGGAAGCCGTCGCCCTCGGCATCCACCACCAAGCTTTGCACCCGCCCATCGTGCCGGACCAGTTCGGCCACCTTCCAGGCTTCCTGCAGGGGCTTGCCTTTCCCCAAGGCCACGTTGGCCCGACCATCGGTGATCACTATCAGCAGGGGCGAAAGGTTGGGGTTCTTGGTCAGGTGGACCGTGGCAAGCTCGTAAGCCTTCCACAGCCCCGCCGCCAGGGGGGTACGGCCGCCGGTGGGCAGCTCTGCCAGGCAACGGTGGGCCAGCTCCACGCTGTTGGTGGGGGGCAGCAGCACTTCTGCCCGCTCGCCCCGGAAGGCCACCATGCCTACCCGGTCACGCTTCTGATAGGCGTCCAGCAGGAGGGAGAAAACCGCCCCTTTGGCCGCCACCATCCGCTGCTGCGCCCCCATGGAGCCGCTAGCGTCCACAACGAACAGGAGCAGGTTTCCCACCCGCTTCTCCCGTACCTTCTCCCGCAGGTCGCCAGGCTCCACCGCCACCGCCACCCCGGCCCGGTCGCGGCGGGCCTGGTAAGGGGCAGCGGCCCGCAAGGTGGCGTCCAAAGCCACATCCCCCGTGCCCCGGGCGGGTACTGCCCGCACGTAGCGGCCCAGGCGGGTGGGAGTGCGGGTGCGGGAGCGCCGGCCCGAGCCCTTCCGCAGCCGGCGGTCCCGGCCGAACTCAAGCCGCCGGACCGGGAAGGACTGGCCCACGGCAAACCGCCGCTCCCCGGCCGTGGCTCTGGCGTGTAGACCGGAACCGTCCTCCGGCTCAGGGCACGAGTCCAGGTCCATATCTCCAGGACCGGCCGAAGGAGGGCGTTCCTCGGGGCCGCCGCCCGGTTCCTGACGCGGCTCGTCGCCCTGGTTGTCCTCCGACCGCTCCGGCGGCTCCGGTGGCGGTGGGACGGACTCCGGTCGAGGGGGCGCAGGGGAGATTGCCTCCCGGCGCCGGTGCCGAAGCACCAGCTCCGCCACCCGCTCCAGGTCGCCCACCTGTACCGCCTCGCGCCCTTCCCAGGCAGCCAGAGCCCGGCCCGCCTCTACCAGCACAATCTCCGCCCGGTGGCCGGCGCAGGCGGCTTCGCGGGCCAGAAACGCCGCCGACGTCAGCACCTCGGCCGGCAGCGCCACCGTCCCCAGAGCGGCCCGCGCCCGGGCCAGGCGACCACGCAGATCCTCTTCCCACGGCGCCCAGATGGCCGCAAATCCCCCGGGGTCGGCGTCAAAAGCTTCCCGCCGCCGTAGCAGCTCCACCCGCGCCGCGGGGTCGGGCAATCCCTCCACCGCCACGCACAGACCGAAGCGGTCCAGCAGTTGGGGTCTGAGCTCCCCTTCCTCCGGGTTCATGGTGCCCACCAGGGCAAACCGCGCCGGGTGCACCGCCGACACCCCTTCCCGCTCGACCACATTCACGCCCGAGGCGGCGGCATCCAATACCAGGTCTACCAGGTGGTCGTCCAGCAGATTCACCTCGTCGACGTAGAGAATCCCGCGGTTGGCCTGGGCCAAAAGACCACACGCCAGCCGCCTCTGGCCGTAGCGCAGGGCGGGCTGGAAATCCAGGCTTCCTACCACCCGGTCCTCGGTGGCCGAAACCGGCAGCTCCACCACCGGCACCGGCCGCCGGCGGGCCTCCAGCTTCTCCCCCCTCGCCTGCCGCTCCCGGCAAAGAGGGCAGAGCCGCTCCCCGGCCCCGGGGTCACAGTTGCAGGGGCAGCCGGCCACCACCTCGATTTCGGGCAGAAGGCGCGCCAGAGCCCGCACCGCGGTGGATTTGGCCGTGCCCTTCTCGCCCCGGATCAGCACCCCGCCGACCCTGGGGTTGATGACGTTCAGGATAAGGGCCAGTTTCATTTCTTCCTGCCCCAGAATGGCGCTGAACGGATAGAGCCAACCCATGAGTCCGCCTCCGGTTTCAGGTGCTTTCTTCAACGACCGCCTCCAGATCCAACACTGCCTCCGCAAAGGCGGCGCGCTCTTGGGCCGTGAGGCTGAAGTACCCTCGGCGCTCGGCTTCGGCCAGGCGCCGGGCCAGCTCCAAGGTGGCAAAGCGATTATTCTCAGCCAGCCGGCGGCGCACTCCCGGATCCAGGATTAGGCGGTGAAGCGCCTCACGGAACACCCATTCCCCCACCTGGCCGGTGGTGGCCGCCAGGCCCACCAGGTACTGCACCCGGTCGGCCACCTTCTGGCCGCCGTGAAAGGGATGGGCCAGCATACCCTCGAGCCAGCGGGGGTTGAACAGGCGGGCCCTCACTGCCCGGTCTACGGCCAGGCCCGCCTCGGCCACCTCCGGGAGTTCTTCGCTGGTGTCCACCACCCACTGCCGGGGTCTGGCTCCGCGGTGCCGGGCCACGGCCCCGGAAAGGCCGCCGAAGAACTCGTAGTAGTGGTCCAGATCGGCGAACTCGTACTCCGCGCTGTGCCTCACCTGGGAAACCACTTCCACGGTTGCGGCAAGGGCGTCAAAGAGCTTCCGGTTCTCCGCGATCCGGCCCCGGTAGTGGCAGTAGGCCAAGGATCTCTCGTAGGCTTCCACCAACTCCTCCTCGTCCTGCCAGGCTCCGCTTTCCACCAGGGCCCGCACCGCGGTAGCGTACTCCCCCTCGCGGGGGCCGAAGATCCGGGCCCGGCTGAGCGCCCCGTGCTCTGCCCGGGCCTTTTGGCTGTGCAGGCGCACGTAGTTCATTTCCTCCGGCTCCGGCGCCTCGGCCGCCAGCTCCACCGCCCGGTTGATCAGCTCGACCTGTGGACCCAGCAGATCCCGGAAGATGCCGCAGATGGTAACCAGCACGTCGATGCGCGGCCGTCCCAATTCTGTCAGGGGAACGAGTTCCAGGTCCTTGAACCAGGGGTTGCCCTTGCGCACCAGGCGCACCCCCAAGTAGGCCAGGATCTGAGCGATCGTCTCCCCGCCGGTGCTCAGGGTCTCAAACCCCCACAGCACCAGGCCCACACTCTCCGGATAGCGGCCGTGGGCGGCCCGGAAGCGCTCCAGCACCGCAGCTACGGTTTCCTCGCCCCGGCGCCGGGCGGTTACCGTCGGTATAAGCCGGGGATCGAACTCGTACATGTTGCGCCCCACGGGAAAGACCTCCGGGGAGCGCAAGGGGTCCCCGCCCAGGTTGGGAAGAAGGTAGCGACCGGCGAGCGCGGTGAGCAGGCCTTCGCTTTCACGGGAGCGGCCGAGGTTTTCCCGCACCCGGGCCAGGTACCGGGCAGTATCCGGCGGCAGGGCCTCCTCTTCCCCGGCCAGCCAGCGCCGCACCGCCCATCCGGCCTCTTCCTCCAGCGTCCTTAGCCGCTCGGGACGGCCCAGGCACTCCTCGTAGTTCCACCCTCTCCGACCGGCCAGCACCCGGAGCAGCGAGGGCACTTCCCGGTCAAAGCGCACCAGGCCAACCAGGTACTCGGCCAGATCCTCACCTTCAAGCTGCCGGTCCAGCACGTGCAGCCCCCGGGGGATGAGCCGGCGCTTCAGCCGGTACAGGTAGAGTTCCAGTTCCTCCGGTGTCCGGACGGGGAGGGAGAGGTCCTTCGCCCGCGCCGCCAGGCGCTCCTCGAGTTGGCGGCGCTCCTGCTCGGGCGCCCGGCGCCACTCGCCCAGCAGATCCTCCAGTTCCAGGTAGTCGCCGTAGAGGCCGGAAGGAACCAGGGGCGGTGAGGCGTGGGAGACGGTAACGGCGTAGCTCCTGCGCTTGGCCAGCGTGGCCTCGGAGGGATTGCCCACCCAGTAGTAATACACGTGGGGCAGATCGCCCACCAGGATATCCGGGAAACAGCGCCGCGATACCGGGCCTTCCCGCCCGGGGGTGAACTCCAGAGTACCGTGGGTTCCCCAGTGGACGAGAGCGTGCGCCCCGAACTCTTTAGCCAGCCACCAGTAGAAGGCCAGGTACTGGTGGTGCGGAGGCAGGTCCCGGTCGTGGTAGAGCTTATCCGGGGTTTCGTGCACCCCTCGCGAGGGCTGCACGCCCAGGAAAATGTTGCCCAGCACCACCCCGGGCAGGAGCAGTCTGTCCTGCCGCACCATCACCGTGCCCGGCGGCTTCCCCCAGTGCTTCTCGACTTCCGCCCGTAGGTCGGCCGGCAGTTCCTGGTACCAGCTTTGGTAGACCTCGACGGGCACACAAAGCTCCGGCTCCGGAGCGGGCCACTCCGGCCCGTTCACCACCCCACGCGGGATCAGGAATTCGGCCAGATCACCTTCCGGCACTTCCACCCCATACCCGGCGGCAGCCAGTTTTTCAAGAAACACTCGCAAGCTTCCCAGGGCGTCAAGGTATCCGGCGTTTCCCAAGCGGGCCTCTCCCGGAGGATAGTCGTACAGGATCAGCGCCAGCCGCTTCTCCGCGTTGGGCAGCCGCCTCAGGGCCAGCCACCGGCGCCCCCGTCCACATAGCCGCTCTATCCCTTCCGGCAGAGCCTGCGCCTCCTTGCCCTCACCTTCCAGGTACCCCTTCCCGAGAGTCGTGGCCAGGCCGCCGACGTAGACCGGGTCAATGCCCCCGTCCAACTCGGGCAGCACCACCCCCAGGGTGGTCTCCAGGGGGCTAAGCCGCATCCCCTGCCACCACTCCCCTGTCTCCGTGGTGTAGGACCGGAACCCGATCAGCACCGGAACGCCCAGCTCGGAGAGGAGCTGGTGCGTGGGCTCGGGAGGGCCGCCGTAAGGGCCGCCGTGCAGGCAGAAGTACTGGAGGTTGACCACCAGGTTCACCGCCGGTCGTCCGGCCTCGAAGAAAAGGGAGCGCAGCGCGGTAAGGTTGTGCTCCACGCGGGAGAACACGGGAAGGAGGTTGACCTCGCCCCGCAGGGCTTCAATCAGGGCCCGGACCACCGGCAAACATTCCGCCTGGTGCGCCCCGGCGTAGAAGAGGATGCCCACCGTGGGCTTATCCGCCTCCCACCCTACGGCCTCCTGAAAAGACTTACGGTCCGTAAAGCACCTGTCTTCCGGCCACCACAGGCCGTAATCCGGCCTCTTGCGCGGCGGCTCTACCTTTACCCGGGCGCCGAAGTACTCGCGCAGCAGGAACAGGAGCAGGTGGCGGAGGTTCTCCCTTCCCCCTTCGGCGTAGTACTCGCACGCCACAAGCCAGTTGCGCATGTGCCGGAGCTTCCCCACCGGAAGCACGGTACCCAGCCTCCGCGTCATGTCCATGAACTTGCGGGCCTTCAGGTATGTCTCCAGGTCGAAGCGTCCCTCGCGCCGGGGCAGGTCCGCGCCGGAAAAGTTTCCCAGGCGGGTTAGGGCAAGCAGATCGCGGCTGGCGCCCACCAGCACCACTATCTGAGCCGAGCTTCGGGGCAGGAGCCGAACCAGGTAGTCGGTCAGTTCGGTCTGCCCCATGATGGCCACCAGGATCAGGTCGGCGGCGGAAACCGCGGCCTCTACCTCTTCCCGGCGGAGCCGGCCCCGCTCCCAGTCGGAGAGGCAGAGCTTCTGAACGGTAAGCAGGGGACCGTATTGAGAATGAATGTCGGCCAGCGCCGCCGAGAGTTCCCCGGTGCTCTCGATGGTGCTGAGCAACAAGAACCTGACCGGCCTCTCCACCCTTACCCGCCCCTTTCCCAGAATCAAAAACCCGACCCCACGGTCGGGAAAGAAAAAAGGACCCTTCCCATCCGCGTGGGAAGCCAACGCCTCCGCGGGCAGGCAGGTCTCCTGGCTCGGGTTCGTCGGGCGCTCTACGCCTTCCCGGGTTTCCCCAGTGGCCTGCGGTAAAGGCCCTCCCCCTCACAGTGGCGGGACCGCGCCGGATTTGCACCGGCTTCCCTAACACCTGCCCCGGCAGGTCTTACCCAGAGTTGAGCTGCTATGCCCCTTCCGTTACACCACCACCCTCCCTTTGCCGGTTTCGTCCCCCACAGGGTATTCAGTCAGCTTTCCCGACCGCCAGGCGGAGCAGGGCGTTTACCGCCGCGGCAGCCACGGTGCTGCCACCCCGGCTTCCACGGACGGTGAGGTAGGGGATACCGCTCTCCCGCAGTGCCTCCTTGGCCTCGGCCGCTCCCACAAAGCCCACCGGGGTTCCCACCACTGCGGCCGGCCTGGCCCGGCCCTCCTGCCAGAGTTGCAGGAGCCGGAACAGCGCGGTAGGAGCGTTGCCGATCGCCACCAGGCCGCCCTGCATCAAGGGTGCCAGATAATCCATGGCCGCCATGGCCCGGGTGAGGCCTTGAGCCCGCGCCCGGGCGACTACCTCCGCCCGGGCGATGGCGCAGTGCACCCGCCCACCCAACTGGCGTAAGCGCCGCCTATCTATCCCTGCCGCCACCATCTTCACGTCCACCACCACGTTGGCCCCGGTCCGAAGGCCTGCCAGTGCCCGGGCCACAAAATCCGGATGACAGTCGAAGACCTCTTTCAGTCCGAGATCCCCGGAAGCGTGAAGCATCCGGGCCAGCACCTGTTTTTCCTCCCGAGGGCGATCTTCTTCTTCCAGGGCTCTGGCCACCGTTGCCAGGCTCCGAGCCTCGATGGCCGTCGGTTCCGCCAGAAAGGTCAACCCTCGCCCACCTCCCGAATCCGGTCCAGAACTATCTCGGTGATGCGCGGGTCGCTTCCCAGGCTGGCCGTGCACCGCAGTGGCAAACCCGGGTACTCCTGGCGCAACTCCTCAAGCTGCTCAGGAATATCCTTCCGCACATGCACACCGTCATAAAGAAACAGCGGTACTACCACCACCTCCTGCGCGCCCCGCCTGAGGGCGGCAGCTACCGCTTCGGCCAGGGTGGGCCGACCGTGCGCCAGATACCCCACCTCTACCACCCTCTGAGGAAAACGGCGTTCCACCTGGGCGGCCAGCTCCCCTACTCCTCGGTTGGCCTCCTCCCGGCGGCTGCCGTGCCCCAGGAGCACAATTCCTTGTCTCAGGGGCTTTCACCTCCGCTCAGCCGTACGCAGGCCTTTAGGATCGCGGCTACGTCCTCTCCTTCTTCTTCCCGTGGCCGACGGATTACCACCGCCCGGATCCCCTCCGACAGCGCGGCGGCCAGCTTTTCCTCCAGCCCCCCCGGCCGACCGCTCTCCTTGGTAACCAGTACCTGCGCCCCAAAGTGCCGTAGCATCGCCCGGTTGAGTTCTACCGAGAACGGGCCTTGGGCAGCCACGATGTCCCTGGGACCGATCCCCAGGGCCAAACAGTGCTCCAGCGAGCGCGGATCGGGCAGGATGCGCACCACCAGCCGTTTTCCCTTCAAGGCCGGGTGGCCGAGTATCTCACCCAGAAGCCGGGTACCCACGGCCAGGAAGACCGTACTGCCTGCGGCCGCCGCCTCCGCCGCCTCGGCGGCGTTTCCCGCCACGGTGACCAGCGGGTGCTCCGGCAGAGGACACGTGGGGCGGAGATAGCGGAATAGGGGCAGACCGTAGGCGCGGCACACCGAGCGGGCCAGTTCCCGGATCTTCACGGCAAAGGGGTGGGTAGCATCTACCACCGCCCGGGGGTTAAGCTCCTCCACCAGCCGGTGCAAGTCGGCCTCGCCCAGGGGGCCCACCCGCACCCGGGAGGCACCGGCGGCCCTTGCCAGAACGGCGCCGTACTCGGTCACCGCGGTAGCCGCTACCTCCAGCCCCCGGTCGGCGAGGGCGCGGATCACCTCCCGGGCCTCGGTGGTCCCGGCGAGTACCAGGATCATAGCCGGTACCCCCGGGGCGTGACCATACGTCCCCCCAGAACCCGGGTCTGGCGGCTGCCCACGATTACCGTGGTCGCCATATCGATTGGCAGGTTGATGAACCCCTCCAAATCGGAAACCCACCACCGTTCCCCGCAACGAGCCGCGTTCTGCACCACCCCTACCGGGGTCTGAGGCTGCCGGTACTCCAGAAGAATCTGCCGAGCGCGCACGAGCTGCTCCTGTCGGCCGTGACTACGGGGGTTGTACAGGGCCAGCACCAGATCGGCCTTCGCCGCCAGGCGCAGCCGCTTTTCGATCACCTCCCAGGGGGTTAGCCGATCGCTCAGGCTGATCACGGCAAAGTCGTGCCCCAAGGGGGCGCCCAGAACGGCTGCCGCCGCCAGGGCGGCGGTCATGCCGGGCACAATCTCTACCGGTAGCTCGGGTCCCTCCCGGGCGGCGAGCAGCTCCAGCACCAGAGAGGCCAGACCGTACACCCCCGGATCCCCGCCGCACACCAGGGCCACCCGCCGACCGGCTTCTGCCCGGCGAATGGCTTCCCGGCAGCGGGCCACCTCCTCGGTCATACCGGTGGCCACTACTTCCCGACCGGCAAGATAAGGCCCCAGGAACCCCAGGTAGGTGCGGTAACCCACAATCACCTCGGCTTCTTCCAGGGCCTGGCGGGCCGCAGGTGTGAGGTGACGCTCCGAACCCGGGCCCACTCCCACTACCGCCAGCCGGCCCGGGCCACGGCCACCGTCACTCCCCGGTAGGCGGTCTTGGGCCAGATCAGGCTTCCGCCCCCGGCTCCCAGCCTGGCACACGGCTCGCAAACCCCTCCCACTCCTATTCTGGCCTGCACCCGCGCGGAACGGGCCAACTGGCCATCCTCACTCAGCATCCGGGCTACCTCTCTGCGGCCAAACACCAGTAGCGGGCACCGGAGCCGTGCCACGGCAGACACCAGCCCCGGCTCCTCCGCCTTAAGGTCCACCGTGGCCAGAGCCAGCAGGCTGCGGCGGCTGACGCCTGCGAACCTGAGTGCACGGCCCACAGCGGCCAGCACGGTCCGGGCGGAAACCCCGCGACGACAACCCACGCCCACCACTACCGTGCGCGGTCGCCAAAACATCCAGTTGGGACCGAAATCGGGGAGGCGCCGGTCGGTCACCAGCACTCCTCCCTCCCACCCCTCCGGCCCCTCAAACTCCTCCAGCGGCCGCACCCGGCCCCGGCCCAGACGGTCTTCCAAGACGGATACCAGGGAGGGCTCGGCCCAGAAACCTACCCGGGCACCATCTGCCAGCCGGGCCGCCACCCGTGCCAGGCGCCGTTCCGGCGCCGGCACCAGCCCCAGGTCTCGCGCCACCACGTCCAGCGCCGGCAGGCCCCCAAGGTCGCCGGCCGTGGTGATGACCGCCTGACCGCCGATCAGGCGGGCGACCTCCCGCGCCAGATCGTTTGCACCGCCCAAATGCCCCGAAAGCAAACTGATTACATATCGTCCGTCCTCACCAACCACTACCACCGCGGGATCGCAACGCTTGTCCCGCAAGTGCGGAGCAAGGCACCGGACGGCAATGCCGGTGGCCATGACCAACACCAACGCTTGCCGGGTGGTGAAGAGCTCGCCCAGAAAGGCGGTCAAGGCGCCTTTGCCCGCGCGCTTACCTGGGTTTGAGTGAGGCCACTCGGACCAAGGAAGATACACCTGCGCCTTTTTCCCAAGCCCGGCCCCGATCCTTTCCGCCAGTTCTCCTCCCCGTTTAGTCAAGGCCACTACCGCTATTTCGGACATTGCTTCTCCTCCGATAACCGTGAGTAAAACCGGGATGGTATAGTAACGAACGTCCGCCTTGGCGCCGCAGAAACGGCCCCACCAGCAAGAGGGCACTACGGTCCAGGCCCGCCGCTCGGGCCCCGGCCACCACTTCCTCCAACTCTCCGCTCAGAACCCGCTGTTGCGGCCATGAGGCCCGGTACACCAGCGCCGCCGGGACCTCTTGCCCGTAGCCTCGGTGCAAGGCCTCGGCCGCCGTCTCCAGCCGGCTGGCACTCAGGAAAAGGCAGAGGCTGGCGCGGTGGTTGGCCAAAGCCTCCAACTCCTCTCGCGCCGGAACCGGTGTGCGTCCGGGTAGCCGGGTGAGGATTACCGTCTGGCTCACTCCCGGCTGAGTCAGCTCCGCTCCAAGCGCGGCCGCGGCGGCGGTAAAGGAGCTTACCCCGGGGACAATTTCGTAGTCCACCCCCCGCTTCTCCAGGGCCAGAATCTGCTCCTGCAGGGCCCCGTAAAGGGTGGGATCCCCGCTGTGCAGGCGCACTACCATTTTCCCGGCACTCGCTTCCCGCACCATCAGCTCTACTATCTCCTCCAGGGTCATGCCGGCGCTGTCGTAGCAGGCCGCCCGGGGAGCGTAGGTCAGAACGGCCGGGTTCACCAGAGATCCGGCATAAACCACAACCTCCGCCTGCTTCAGCAACCGCATTCCCCGCACGGTAATCAGTTCCGGGTCTCCGGGGCCCGCGCCTACAAAGTAAACCTTCACCGCCGTGTCTCTCCTTTGACGATGATTAGCGACAGGTAGTCCGGCTCTACGGCCGCCTCAGCCCCTTTCAGGTCCCGGACCAGCCTTTCCTCCGACCAGCCGCAGCGGCTGGCCAGCACCGCGTCTTCCAGCCTTCCTTCCTCCTCCAGAACCCGCAAGATCTCCGCATAGCGCCGGTGCACCTTCATGAGCACCAGATTGGGAAAGGCCCGTAAGAGGCGCCGCAATTCCTCGCCATCCTCGGCCGAGGGTAGTATCGCCAGCGGCTCCGTACCCTGGGCCAGAGAAAGGCCCAACCGGGCGGCCGCAGCGCAAAAAGAGGGAACGCCAGGCACGGTTTCCACCTCCAGGTCCGGGGCCGCCCGCTGCAGCCGTGGCAACAGGTACCCGTAGGTACTGTAAAGACCGGCATCCCCCAGAG
This sequence comes from Clostridia bacterium, assembly GCA_024653205.1. Lineage (NCBI taxonomy): Bacteria > Bacillati > Bacillota > Clostridia > Clostridia bacterium. The sequence continues at coordinate 17,133 of JANLFO010000022.1, forward strand.
TCAGGAAGGCCACGTCCAATCCCCGGCCCAGCCGTTCCAGCAACTCGCCCGTGGCCCGGTTCCAGGCCGCCTCCAGTTCCGCTTCGGTCCGGAGCATGGGCAACAGCAGCTTCACGATCTCCTGCTTCTCGGACAGCCACGGCCGCGCCGCCTTAAGGGCCAGGCTTTCCTCGCCCGGTCGGGAGATCGGGACCGCCACCACCGGTACCGAGGCCAGCACTTGGCGTCCCCGCACGGTGATGAGCTCCGGATCCCCCGGACCTACTCCCAGGCCGAAGAGCTTACCCGCCAAGGTCCTCGCCCTTTCTGGCCGCACGCACGAGGTACACCGGGTTCTGCGCCTTCCACGCCCGCGAGCCTCCCAGGGGAGCGAGACGCGCCACATTCAGACACACGGCTTCCACTTCCCAGCCGGGCTTTCGGTCAAAAAAAGCCATCAGCGTTGCCATAGTCTCCCAGGTAACGGCACTGGCCACCAAAATGCCTTCCCGCCGCAACCCTCCGGCGCAGAGGCTCAGGATCTCCTCCAAACGTCCGCCGCTGCCGCCCACCAGTACCCGGTCTGGAGCCGGCAGGCCCGCCAGGGCCTCGGGAGCCTCTCCCTCTACCACGCGCAGGTTATCCGTTCCGAACCGAGCGGCGTTGGCCCGTACCAGCGAGGCCGCCCGTGGATCCCGCTCTACGGCCCAAACCGGGCCGGGAGCCACGAGCCGTGCCGCCTCTACGCTCACCGAACCGGTACCCGCGCCCACGTCCCAGACTACCTGGCCGGGCGCCAGCCGGGTAAGGGCCAGCCATACCACCCGCACCTCCAATCGGGTCACGGGAACCTCGCCAAGCAGGAATCGATCCTCCGGAATACCCGGAGTCAGGTAGGGCCAGCATACTTCAGGCATGACCGAGCACCACCACCGCAGCCGACGGGAAGTCGTTTTTCGCCGCCAGGGTCTCAAGATCGGCTTCCAGACACCGCTCTTCCGGACGGCCCAAATCTGCTCCTACCCATACCCGGCCCTTTACCCCCTGGCGCAGGAGGTAACGGGCCAGTTCCGCCGGGGTCATCCGGCCGCCGGTAAGCACTACCAGCTTGCGCCCCGCCGGTTCCCGCAGGAGGGGGAGGTGCGGTTCTAGCTCCTCCCAGCTCCGGCCGTGGAGGCTGACAAATACCGCATCGTGCCAGCAGGAGGCCAGGCGGGCAAACGCCACCTGCACCGAGCTTATGCCCGGGACTACCTCCAACCTCTGGTCCGGAAACTCGCGCCGCAGCCAGTTCAGGAGGCTGTAAAACCCTGGGTCCCCCGAGACCAGCACCGCCACCGCCCGGTCCAGCCGCAAGCGGAGCCATTGGGCCAAACGAGAGAGGTTGGCATCCAGCCGGTACACCTCTTTTCCCGCCAGCCGGAAAAGCGCCAGAGCACCGGGAGGACCTGCCACCGCCTCCGCCGCCTCTACCGCCTCCACCGCCGCCGGGGTGAGGTATTCCCGCCTGCCGGGCCCGGTACCTACCACCCTCCAGACCGCCTTGGTTTGTGTTTCCAAACCGTTACCCCCTCAGTTCCTGCATCAGGGCTACGGCCTCTCGGTCACGGCCCAAGATTCTTCCCTGGCGGTCCAGCAATACCGTACCCACTTCCAGTTTTCCCCGCACCAGAGATCGAGCCTGCTCGCTGGCCCGTTCGGCCAGCACCGACCACACCCGGCTCATGCCCTCGGCCTCCAGCACCGTCTGGGCCTCCTCCATGGTGGCCACGGAAAGCAGGCGCCGCACCGTTTCCCGGGAGGCACCTTCCGCCGCCGCCCAGGCGCCGATGATTTCCCGGCGGGCGTCCGCCGCCCGGCTGTGGGTGTAGAAGCTGCCGCCGGCCAACTTGACCAGTTTGCCGGCGTGCCCCCAGAGAAGCACCCGGCGCACCGATCTCTTGGCGCAGGTTTCCAAGAGTTCGCCCAAGAAATTTCCGGTTTCCACTACCACCGCCTCGGGAAGCCCGTGCTGCCCGGCGCTCTGCCGCCCTTTGGCTCCGGGAACCAGTACCAGGGTGTCGAACCCTTGGGCTACAGATACCTCTACCTGCAGTCTCAAGGCGGTAAGCATGGCCTCCCGAGACATGGGCCGCACGCGCCCGGTGGTTCCCAGAACCGAAAGACCGCCCACGATTCCCAGGCGGGGATTCATGGTCCGCCGGGCCAGTTTCTCTCCTTGGGGAATGGATAGAGTAATCTTCACCCCGGCGCCCGGCGGCAGCACCTCCTCCACCGAGTTTAGAATCATCTTCCGGGGTACGGGGTTGATGGCCGGCTCACCCACCGGGACAGGCAGGCCCGGTCTGGTCACCCGACCGATGCCCGCCCCCGCTTCCAGCACCACCCCGGCTGTCACCTGCGGCTCGGCCACCGCCACCACCTCGGCGCCGTGGGTAACGTCGGGATCGTCGCCCGCGTCCTTTACCACCACCGCCCGGGCCCGGCCCTCCTCCCGATACACCCGCACCGGCAGCCGAACACGACTTCCGTCCGGAAGGCCGACTTCCTCCTCCGGCACTTCCCGGCCCGAGAAGATGGCCCGCGTTGCGGCCTTGGCCGCCACGGCAGCGCAGGTGCCGGTGGTAAAGCCCCGGCGGAGGGGCGGCCCACCGGCTCGGGACTTCAGTTCCAGGGGCAGCCCGCACACCACCAGGTACACTTCCCGAGCCACGAGGGCCAGGCGCTGGTTTGCCCAGCCCAGCCACTGGCGGTAAGCGCGGCCCAGAGGGAAAACCGGTTCCGTTCCGCACCCCACTTCGGTACTCACCACGATGACCTCCGCCCGGGCTCTAGAAGTGACCCGCACCAGATTTTCGATGGCCCCCGCCATTCGCTCTGCCCCTTGAAGGTGAAGGGATTCCGAGGTCAGCTCCGGCGGAGAGGCAGCGTAGGCTTCGAGCAGATTGCCCATGTACATTCCCAGGCCATCGATCAGCAACACCCGGTCAGGGCCATCTCGATCTTCTATCGCCCGGGCGAGGTGCAGGGGCTCCTCCACCGTTTCCCACTCCTGAAGTGGGCCCTGACGCTGGCGCCCAGTCGCTCTCCGCATTTCTCCGTCTCCGGCCGCGGCGGCGACTATATGAATCACCCGTCTGCCACGGGCAGCAGCCAGGTTCTCGGCAAAACGTCTCTTGCCGCTGCCCGCTCCTCCGGTTACCAGCACCAGGCCTCCGGGCACCGCCACTGATCCTCCAGTAAACAAAAACTTCCCTGGCCTCTGGCCGAGGCTCGGGAAGTGACACATCCGTACTACGTACTACGGCCCGTATCCCTAACCGCGAGGACCATGAGGCCTACGGCTGGGCAGGTCTCCTGGCTCCCAGATCACCGCCGGTTCTCCCCTTCCCGGAATACTTCCAGTGGTTTTCGGAGACGGCTCCCCGGTTACAGTGGCGCGACCGCTCAGGCTTTTCACCTGATTCCCTATTAAACCCGCTCGGCACCCAGCCGCTCACGTTTTATTTTTTGCTAATTATAACTGCTTAGACCCTGGCCATCAAGCCCTTAGCCTACTGAGTTATCCCTGGTTTGTCTCAGGTCAGTGCTGGTTTGCCCCTCGTACCGGTCGCTTAGCCGACCGAACTAGGGTTCGAGCTTCGCGCTCCGGCCAGCTCCCCGCTTAGGCGCCGTCCGTGGCGCCGGCGCGGCTTCGGCCATCCGTGGCCTCCGGCCTGCCTCCGCGCTCGCTCTCACCGAGTTCGGTACCCGGCACGCTTTAGGTACTCGGGCAAAACCAGCACTCCCCTCCAAAAAGTGGGAATCCGTCAGCTTAGCCTGCGGAATACCCCCTTGGGGTCGGTTACCAGCAGCACAATCAGCCAAACCACAAGACCCAGGAGAACCACGTTGGCTCCCAGCAGTGCGGCGTCCGGGGTAACCTCGAAGAACTCCCCGCCTTCCATGAGATAGGCCATCACGTGATCGACCAGCCACATGAGCGTCGCTCCCCAGAATATGAAGCCGAGAAGGCTGAGCCTGTAAGTGTCTTTCGGGGCGTTAACATACCACGCGATGGTTACGATTACCGCTGCCAATGCGGTGATTACAAAGAACATGCTTCGTCACCCCTCAGGCGTCGGTTCCAAGCCTGACGGCAGAAGCGGCCTTCCTTTCGGCGATAACTACCATTACCAGCCACACAACCGTGACCAGTACGGCCATCCCCGTGCCGATCGTGGCCATTTCGTAGAACATCGGGCCCACATCGGCAGGGTTAGCCATTGCCGTCAGAAAAGGCGGCCAGGGAACGATTTCACCGTGCCACCAGTGCTCGAACGCCAGCAGGAGCACCCCACCCCACAGGAGCCGGTTGAGCCAGCCCAACTTGCGGCCCCAGGTCAGGCCTGCGGGTGAAGTGCCTCCCTGGGCTCCTCTCTCCTTCTTCTCCACCACCTTCTGCACTACGGTGGTTACGATTGCCTCGCCCATCGGTACCAGAAAGCAGGCCATCTCTCTAACCCTCCATCTTGAGAATGATCCGCCCTTGATACGGCGGCCGGACACGGGCGTGAGAACCTAGACTATCTGCACCACCTCCCCGGCCTGCGCCCGAACAAAAAAGCCCGGAAAACTGGGTCTCGGATCTTCCGCATCCGAGAAACCAAGCCTCCGTGGCCTGTTCAGTCCAATTCTGTTTATCTCGTCTGCCGGTATTCCTCTATACCGGACCGTCCTTTTTTGGATATTCGACGCCGTGTCGGCCATTCCTGCTTGCCGTCGGCAGCTTGACCCGTCAGATTGCGGTGCGTACCCGGACCAGGGGCCGCGTGCTGCCCAGCTGCATCAGCCCCGTTTGCCGGTAGTCAACAAGTAAATGGCAGGAGAACCGGAGCCAGACAAAGAAGAGAACTCACTGAACCAGCCGAGAAAGGAGGGATCAGAGGTGACCGGGGGTTTCAAGCGGATACTGGTAGTGGAGGATACGGCGGTGACCCGTTTCTCGGTACGACACACGCTGCAGGAACACGGTTACCAGGTGGAAGAGGCGGCCAGCGGCGAAGAGGCTCTGACCACGGCCGCGGCCTCACCGGAGCCGTTTGACCTGGTAGTCCTGGACATTTTGCTGCCGGGAATGGACGGTTTGGCGGTGTTGCAGGAGCTAAAGAGCCGCCCCAAATCCAGATATACCCCGGTCATGGTCCTGACCGCGAGTGCCTCACCACCGGTAGTGAAGCAGGCATTGAATCTCGGAGCCGTAGAATACCTGATCAAACCCTTCACCCCTCAGGAACTGCTTCGACGGGTTGAGAAACTGATCGGACCCGGCTGCAGTACCCCTTCCGGACCGCAGGGAAGCCTGCTGGGAGTTCTCCGTCTGGAAATCAACCGCGCCTCCCGAGCGAAAGGAGTGTTCTCTCTTCTGGTGGCTCGCCGACTGGGATGGGGAAACCGTACCACCTCGGACCTGGAAGCCCACCTTCGTCGCCGACTGCGCGACATCGATAGCGTGGTGGCCCTGGATGTCGGCCACCTGGGCGTGGTTCTACCCCTAACTCCGGCCGGTGGAGCAGAAGTGGTCAGGAACAAGCTGGAGAAGTGGCTGGGAGACTTGGAGCCGGAGGCCAAATGGCAGTTCGGGCTGGCGGTGTATCCCGACCACGGCTCCGATCCTGCTGCCCTCCTGGCGTCCGCCCAGGCACACCTGAACGCGCAGGAATAGAAGCGATGCGCACACGAAGCCGGCTGCGAATAGGGCTCGGAATTCTGGGGGCAGTCGTCCTGACTGCCGGAGTACTGATTTTTTACTGGCACACCTGGCTCCTCTCCCATCCGCCCCATCCCGTTCCCGTCTCACCCGCGGCCTCACCCCCGCCGGAGCAGCTGGCCTCCGCCTACGAAGTGATTGTGGTTTCCGGCGAGCCCGAGGGCATCGCCGCCGCGGTCTCTGCGGCCCGCAACGGGGCGCGCACCCTGCTCCTCTCGGAAAGGGAAACGCTCGGCGGTCTCATGACCGTCGGCATGCTCAACCTGATCGACCTGGACCGGGGTCGGTGGGGACGCCTGACCACCCGAGGCATCTTCTTGGAATTTTACCGGGGCGTGCGCGGCTCGCCTTTTGACATCCGGCGGGCCGTCCAGGTTTTCGAGCGTATGGTGGCGCGCGAGAAGCTCCTGACCGTGGTACGGCCGGTCCGGGACGTAGTCCCCCTGACGGAGGGAAATCGGGTTGCCGGGCTGCGTTTCCGCTACCACGATCAGACCCTGGCCGTCGCCGCCTCCCGGGTCATAGACGCCACACCGGACGCAGACGTGGCGGCCGCAGCCGGTGCCCCTCACACCTTTGGACGGAACGACTACGGAGGCCAGGGCACCATGGCGGCCACCTTGATGATGCACTTCGCCGGGGTGGACTGGAACCGCCTGCGGCAGGCGGCGCGAGAAGGGACTTTCGGCCGCGCCCGCTTTATCGGGGACCACGCCTACGGGTTTGGAAGACTGTTTGGCGCCTATCGACCGGTGCACCCGGAGATGCGTCTCCGGGGTCTAAACATCAGCCGCCAAAGCGACGGAACGGTGGTAATCAACGGTCTCCTGATCTACGGCCTGGATCCCCTGTCTCGCCCCGCGGTCGAGCAGGCCTATGCAAGGGCACGCGCGGAGACCGTGCACGTACTTGCCTTCCTGCGGCGTCACTTTCCCGGCTTTGAAAACGCCCGGATCGCCGGGTACCCGGAGATGCTGTACATCCGCGAGAGCCGGCACATCCTGGGAGAATACGTCCTCGATATTGCCGACGTGATCGAGAACCGAGACTTTCCCGACCGCGTGGCCATCGGGACCTACCCCGTCGACATCCAGGCCGGTTCCCCCGCCGAATACGGTTTGGTGGTAGGAGACCCGGTTCAGTACAGCATACCCTTCCGCTGCCTCGTACCGTTAAAGGTGGAAAACCTCCTGGTGGTCGGCCGCGCCGCTTCCTTCTCCTCTCTGGCCGCGGGCAGCGCCCGGGTGATCCCGGTGGGCATGGCCACCGGTCAGGCCGCTGGCGTGGCCGCGGCCTACAGTCTCAGGCACGGTATCGGCTTCCGGGAAATAGCCCGAGAACCCGAGGGTCCACACATACGCGCCATTCAGCAAACGCTCGTCTCCCAAGGCGCCTATCTCAAGGCGTTTTCCCTGAAGCCCGCCTTTACCCGCCACCCTGCCTATCCCGCGGCCCGGGAGGTCATGCGTCTGGGGCTGGTAAGCGCGGGCTACCGAAACAACTTCGACTTTGACCGGCCGGTTACCCACCTGGAATTCGCCAACCTGTTCACTTCGGCCCTGGAACGCGCCCGCAACCTGGGCCGTCTGCCCGCGCTCCAACAGGTGCGCTACCCTCTTTCCGTACCCGAGCAGCCGCTTACCGCACGAGAAGCCGCCCGGATGGTGCTGTGGATCACCGGCAGTGCGGCCGCTGCCGAGCGCGCCTGGCCTTTGGCGCTGGACAAACGCCTGGTCCCCAGAGAACTCATCGACCGGCCGGATTCTTCTCTGACCCGGGCCGACCTCTACCTTTGGATCGACCATGCCCTCAGGCACTTCCGAAGGGAACCCCTAAATGGAGAGAGCACGGTCCCGGCCGGAGCAGATGGCTAGAGCACCGCGCTCCGGTGCCGGGCGGCGTGGCAATTGAGGTTAACCGCCACCGGCAGGCTGGCAATGTGACAGGGGAAAACCTCCACGTGAACGGCCAGGGCGGTGACCCGGCCTCCGAAGCCCTGCGGACCGATGCCCAGGGCGTTTATTTCTTCCAGGAGTTCTCTTTCCAAGGCGGCGGCCTCCGGGTCGGGGCTGGCCGCTCCCAGCGGCCGCAGCAGGGCGGTCTTGGCCAGCAGGGCCGCCTTTTCAAAGGTTCCGCCCAGGCCCACGCCCACCACCAGCGGCGGGCAGGGGTTGGGGCCGGCCCTTTCCACCGTTTCCACCACGAAGCGTTTTACCCCTTCCCGACCCTCGGCAGGGCTGAGCATGGCCAGGGCGCTCATGTTCTCGCTTCCCGCACCCTTGGGCGCCACCGCAATCCGCAGCCGGTCGCCGGGAACGATCTGCACGTGGATCACCGCCGGCGTGTTGTCTCCGGTATTGCGCCGGCGCAACGGGTGTTCCACTACCGAGCGGCGGAGGTACCCGGCCTCGTAGCCCCGGCGTATGCCTTCGTTCACGGCATCGTAGAGGTAACCGCCCCGGATCTCCACCTCCTGGCCGATTTCCAGGAAGACCACCGCCACGCCGGTATCCTGGCAGAGCGGCACCTCTCCCCGGGCGGCAATCTGCGCGTTGGTCAAGACCTGTTCCAGCACCTCCCGACCCAGAGGCGAAACCTCCGAGCGCAGGGCTCCTTCCAGAGCCGCCCTCACCTCCTCGGCCAGGCAGTAGTTGGCCTGCTGCGCCAGCTCCGCTACTTTGGCCGCGATTTCTTGGCAGGAGATCACCCTGGGCACCGTCTCGAACGCCCTTTCCGTCTAGAGTCTCCTGAACGACGCGCGCCACCACTCGCTGAGGGCCGCGAGCAGGCCGAGCAATGCCGGGCCCAGCAGGTATACCCGCAACCCGACCACACAGTCCAGATCCACCGCCCAGCCCGATCCCAGGAAGGAAGGCTCTATGTAAACCCGAGGCCGGACTCCGGGAGGCATGCGCCGGGCCAGGAGGCTCTGTGCTCGAGCCTGCCAGGCCCAGGCCCCTCCCACCAGCCAGGCGGTGGCGGCGGCATCGCCGGCCCCCAGACGCAGGTGGAGTTCCCAGTGCCGCACGACCACGGCCGCATACAGCCCACCGGCCAGGCGGTTCAGGTGCCGCCACAGCCGAAGCCCCCTCCTCACCTGCACCCGGGCTGGTCTTCCGGGCTTTCCCCGACTTCCGCCTACCAGCGCGAGCATCCTCTCCCACGAAGGCGCCGGAAGCACCCAGGTAAACGGCCGACGCCTCGCGGGTACGAACAGAAGCACCCGCACCGGCCCTTCCATATCCTTGTGGATCTTCACCCGAAAGCGAAGCGGCAACCACAGTAAGACGCCGAGAAAAACGGCACTTCCCAGTAAGACGGCCGGCAACTACTTCACCTGCCCGGGGATAGTCTTTCCCCCGGGCGGCAATCATACCGTACTCTCTTCCGGTAAGGGCGGGAGTTCGCCAAGGTCGCGAAGTCCGAAATGGTCGAGAAACCTGCGCGTGGTGCCGTAGAGTACCGGACGACCGGGCGCCTCTTTCCGCCCCACCTCCTGAACCAGTCCCTTCTCTACCAGGGTGGCCAGAACCCCCTCCACCCGCACCCCTCGGATTTCTTCGATCTGGGCCTTGGTGACCGGCTGAAGGTAGGCAACAATGGCCAGTGTTTCCAGCGCCGCCCGGCTCAGCCTCTGGCTCCGGGGAAGGAACAGCTTCTCCAGCATCTCCCGGTACTCAGGCCGGGTCGCCAGGCGGTATCCCTCGGCCACCTCCAGAAGGGTTAGGGCGTGCCCTTCGCGATCGTAGTGGGCGGCCAGTTCCCGCGCCAGTTCCCGGACCTCGGCCTCGTCCGCCTCCAGCAACTGGCTCAGTTCGGCCACGGTTAGCGCCTCTCCGGAAGCAAAGAGAAGACTTTCCAAGGCCGCCACCTTCTCCTTCATGGCAGTCACCCTCTTGCCCGCCTGCCCGGCCGGGGATACACGTAGATAGGCCCCCACAGCTGCGGCTGCTCCAGGTGCACCTCGCCCCGCTGGTTAAGGATGAGGAGGGCCAACAGGCCGAACACCAATTCCCGCACCTCGACGAACAGCTCCTGCAGGGTAACCGGGCTCCGCCGTCTCAACTCCCGGCGCAGGCGGCGGAAGAGCACCGGGAGGTCGATCTCCTTTCTGGGCGGGCTCACGGATGCCGCTGCCTCCCGAAGGTATCCCGTGACCCGCCCCCAAACGCGTGCCAGTTCCCAAAGGTCGATCCCCTCCAGGGGGTCCCGGTCCGCCATGGCCTGGCGGTAGGCCTCGACATCCGGTCCGCGACCCACGCAGGCCAGGCGGCGCTCCTCCCGGACGGCCAGCATCTCCGCCGCCTTCTGAAAACGCCGAAAGGTCGCCAGCCGCTCGGCCAGCACCCGGGCCGGGACCGACGGATCCGGCTCCGCGCTCGCCTCCGCAGACCTTTCCGGAGGAGGAGCGGGCAGCAGCAGACGGGCTTTTAAGGCCACCAGGGTGGCCAGGGTCACCAGGAACTGGCTCCACAGTTCCAGGTCTTCCCGGGCCAGACTGCGCAGGTAGCCGAGCCCCTGCCCCGTCACCTCCGCCACCGCCACCTCGGCGGCCGGCAGGCGCCGCTCGGACACCAGTCGCAGCAGGTCCTCCAGGGATCCCTCGAAGCCCGCCAGTCTCACTTTCCAGGACATATCCGATCCCCGGGGTCGCTCCCGGCAACCCTCAGCCCAGTCCCATGGCCTCCCGGACCTCGGCGAGCGTGCGGGCCGCCACCTCTCGGGCCCGGGCCGCGCCTCGGGCGGAAATCTCCTCTATCAGCCCGGGCCTCGTCGCCAGTTCCCGCCGCCGCTCCCGCACGGGAGCCAGGGCCCGGTCGATTGCCTCGGCCAGCCGGTTCTTGCAGGGGACGCACCCTACCTGTCCTCTCCGGCACCGCTCTTCCTGCTCCTCTACTTCCTCCGGGTTGTACAGGCGCTGGTACACGTCTACGATGCAGACCTCCGGATGCCCCGGATCGGTAGGGTGAATGCGGGCCGGATCGGTGATCATCATCCGCACCTTGTTGCGGATCTCCTCGGCCGAGGCGGTCAGGGGAATCTCGTTGCCGTAGCTCTTGCTCATCTTGCGTCCGTCCACCCCGGGGAGAAGGGCTATTTCCGCCAGCTTTGCCTGGGGCTCGGGAAAAACCTTGCGGCCGTACAGATGGTTAAACCGCCTGGCCACCTCCCGGCACAACTCCAGATGGGGCAACTGGTCCTCCCCTACCGGAACGGCGTCCGCCTTGTAGATCAAGATGTCGGCCGCCTGGAGCAGGGGATAACCCAGGAAGCCGTAGGTCGTAATGTCCTTCCCCGCTTCCCGAAACTGCTGCACCTGCTCCTTGTAGGTAGGCACCCTCTCCAGCCAGGACTGGGGAACAATCATGGAGAAAAGCAGGTGAAGCTCGGCGTGCTCCTTGACGTGCGACTGCACGAACAGCACGCTCTTCTCCGGATCCAGCCCCACGGCCAGCCAGTCCAGCATCATTTCCCGCGTGCTCTCCCGCAGCTCCCGCGGATCGTCGAAAACCGTGGTCAGCGCGTGCCAGTCGGCTACCATGTAGAAGCACTGGTGCTCTTCCTGCAACGCCACCCAGTTTTTCAGCACCTGCAGGTGGCCGATGTGCAGTCTCCCGGTGGGTCGCATACCGCTGAGAATTCTTCCTCGTAGCTCGGCCATGCCCTCTCTCCCCAACTAAGGATCTACAAGAACACGGCGCCGGCCGCCCCGAGCACGGCGGAGGTAAGGCCCTGTACCAGAGGCCCGAGTACCCGCCCCACCAGGCCGGTAAAGACCAGAACAAGCAACAACCAGGGCCCGTAACTCTCGAGGCGCCAGAAGGCAGCCCGGGCGGAGGCGGGGAGCAACTCTCCCACCACCTTCGAACCGTCCAGCGGGGGTACGGGCAGCAGGTTGAAGGCGGCCAGGACCAGGTTGTAAAGCAGGAACCAACTGCAGAAACTGGCCAAATACCCTCCCGGTCTGAAGCCCACCAGCACCAGGGCGGCCAGAAAACCCAGGAGCAGATTGGCCAGCGGACCGGCCAGGCTGACGCTTATCATGGCCAGACGCCGGTGACGTCGAAAATAGAAGGGGTTTATCTCTACCGGTTTGGCCCACCCGAAGCGGGCGACGATAAGCAGCAGCGTGCCCAGCGGATCGAGGTGGGCCAGGGGGTTAAGGGTGAGCCGTCCCTGGCGGGCCGGCGTGGGATCACCCCACCATACCGCGGTTCTGGCGTGGGCGTACTCGTGAAAGGTTAAGGCCAGAAGGAGGGCCGGCAGGGCGGCCGCTATCTCCCGGCCGAACGAACTCAAGAAGGACACTCCGCACCTCCTACATCCCGGCCGACGGAGGCCGCAGGCGCGAAGGCAGGACCTCCAGGCGCAACAGGTCGGCGTAGGTCTCCCGGCGTCCGATCAATTCGGCCTCACCGTCCCTCACCAGCACCACCGCCGGCCGAGGCAGCCGGTTGTAATTGCTGGCCATGGGATAGCAGTAGGCCCCGGTGCAGCTCACCGCCAGGACGTCGCCGGGGGCTGCCCGGGGCAGCCAGATATCCCATATGAGCATGTCACCGGATTCGCAGCACTTGCCGGTTATGCTGACCTTCTCCTCGGCCGCCCGGTCGGCCTTGTTGGCCAGCAGGGCCTCGTAGCGGGCCTGGTAGAGTGCCGGACGGACGTTGTCCGCCATTCCCCCATCCACGGCCACATACTTTCTCATTCCGGGAATCTCCTTTATGGAGCCCACGGTATACAGCGTGGTTCCCGCCGGCCCGATTATGGCCCTTCCGGGCTCCACCAGGATGCGGGGTTCGGGGAGCCCGTGGGCGGCGGCCTTTTGGGCCACTACCTGCTTTATGGCCCGGGCGTATTCCTCCGGCGCCCGCGGTTGGTCGCCCTCGGCGTAGTAAATGCCGAAGCCCCCGCCCAGGTCCAGCTCCTGAACGGCCAGACCGTTTTGGCGGTGAACGCGGGCGGCAAAGTCCATCATCACTGCTGCCGCCTCGGCGTAGGGCTCGAGGCTGAACACCTGGGAACCTATGTGGCAGTGCAGGCCTACCATGTGCAGCCGGGAACTGGACGCCACCCTGGCTACCGCCTCGTCCGCCTGGCCGTTGCCCAGGGCGAAGCCGAACTTAGAGTCGATCTGACCGGTGCGAATGTATTCGTGGGTGTGGGCCTCTATGCCCGGCGTGAGGCGCAGGAGCACCCTGACCGGGTGATCGCCGTTCCTGACCGCCAGGGCGGATAGCAGCTCCAGTTCCCGGAAATTATCCACCACTATGCGGCCTACTCCGGCGGCCAGAGCCTGTTCCAGCTCTTCTTGCGCCTTGTTGTTGCCGTGAAAGTAAAGCTTCTCGGGAGGAAAACCGGCGCTCAGCGCGGTGAACAGTTCTCCTCCGGAAACCACGTCCAGGCCCAGACCTTCTTCGGCCACTATGCGGCAGATGGCCTGCATGAGGAAGGCCTTGCCCGCGTAGAGCACGTTGTCCGGGCCGAAGGCCTGCCGGAAGGCGCGACAACGGTCGCGCAGACAGGCCTCGTCGATCACCAGCAGGGGAGTGCCGAATTCCCGCGCCAGTTCCACCGTATCGCAGCCGCCGATCACCAGGTGCCCGGCGGGACTAACGGCCATGGTTCCTTGCAGCCGCACCGATCCACCACCTTTCCCCGCCGCCTCTACGGCAGGGCGGCCAGGCTGGCCTGAAGCTCCTCTTCCGAGTAGACTACGTCCTCCAACTTGCCCCCCAGATAGGCGTCGTAGGCGGCCAGGTCGAAATGCCCGTGACCGCTGAGGCCGAAAAGGATTACCTTCTGCTCCCCGCTCTCCCGGCAGGCCAGGGCCTCGTCAATGGCCGCCCTGATGGCGTGGGCACTCTCCGGAGCAGGCAGGATTCCTTCGTGGCGGGCAAACAGCACCGCGGCAGCAAAGACTTCCTTCTGCCCTACGGCCCGGGCCTCGATGAAGCCGTCGTGGTAAAGCTGACACAAAAGGGGAGAGTCGCCGTGGTAGCGCAAACCGCCGGCGTGGATCCCCGGCGGGACGAAGGCGTGCCCCAGGGTGTACATGTGGAGCAACGGCGTAAGACCGGCGGTGTCGCCGAAGTCGTAGGCCAGCTTGCCCCGGGTCAGGGTGGGACAGGCCGTGGGCTCTACCGCCACCGCTTTGACCCTGGTCCCCTTGGTGATCTTATCCTGAAGGAAGGGGAAGGCCAGCCCGGAGAAATTGCTGCCTCCGCCGCAACAGCCGATCACCACGTCCGGGTAAAGGTCTGCCTTGGCCATCTGCGCCTTGGCTTCCAGGCCGATTACGGTCTGGTGCAGGCAGACGTGATTGAGCACGCTGCCCAGGGAATAGTTGGTGTCGTCCCGGGAGGCCGCATCCTCCACGGCCTCGCTGATGGCAATACCCAGGCTGCCCAGGCACTCCGGGTCCCGGGCCAGAACCTCCCGGCCGGCCCGGGTGCGGGGGCTGGGGCTGGGAATAACCTCGGCGCCGTAAACCTCCATAAACGAGCGGCGGTAAGGCTTCTGCTCGTAGCTAACCCGGACCATGTACACCGTGCACTCCATTCCGAAGAAGTTGCAGGCCAGGCTGAGGGCGCTGCCCCACTGGCCGGCGCCGGTTTCGGTGGTCAGGCGTCTGATACCCGCCGCCCGGTTGTAGTAAGCCTGGGCCACGGCAGTGTTGGGCTTGTGACTGCCCGCCGGGCTGGTGCCTTCGTATTTATAGAAAATCCGGGCCGGGGTGTCTAGAGCTCTTTCCAGGCGCCGGGCGCGATAAAGCGGAGTGGGACGCCACAGTCTGTAGATGTCCAGCACCGGTCCCGGAATATCAATCCAGCGCTCGCGGGTGACTTCTTGCTCGATCAGGGCCGGAGGAAAGATCACTCCCAGGTCTTGGGGCCCGATGGGTTCTCTGGTGCCCGGATTGAGCGGCGGAGGCGGAAGGTTAGGCATATCCGCCTGGATGTTGTACCATTGAGCCGGCATCTCCTCTTCCCGAAGCAGGATCTTGTAGGCTTCGCTCATCTGGTCTCAACTCTCCTCTCCTAAGGCTAAAATACTGACCTAATTTTAATCAAGACCACCAAACTTGTCTACCGACCGTCACCGTGGCGTATCCCAAAAACTTGCCCTGGCGCGAGCCGTTATGGTTTGGCCTCCTGCTAACCGTGTAGCCTGATCAAACCGGGGTTCGAGCTTCGCGCTCCGGCGCGTACACCGCTTAGGCGCCGTCCATGGCGCCGGCGCGGCTTCGGCGGTCCGCCTCTTTGCGCCGCCTGATCATATCCACGAAGGCCTCCAGGCGGGTTACAAAGCCCGCCTCCCCGGTCTGCTCGTCAAAGAACATGGTCATGACCGGCAGATCGCAGTCCTGACTCGCCCGGGGCAGGATGGACTCGGCCACGATTTCCGGCATGCAGGTGAAGGGCGCAAGCTGAATGAGTCCGTCGAACCCTTTGCGGGCAAAGTAGACCACACTTCCCACCGACTCCCGGCCGTGCCCGCCCACAAAGTACCCCAGGTAGGGTTGGGCCAGCTTCTTGGCCTTCTTGGCCGGGCTGTCCAAACGCATGAAGCCCCCGAAAAGGTGATCGTTTATCCACTCGCTCAAGTAGAGGTCGCGCACCACCTCTGCCCCCATACGCCCCAGCTTGCGCTCGATGTCCAGGTTCATGAAGGGCTCGAGCAGGGTGTAGATCTCGCCCACCAGGGCGATGCGCACCACCTTTGCCTCCCGTACCGGGTCCCTTTCCACCGCGTCCAGTTCTGCCAGGGCCTGCTGCCTCGCCAGCTCCACCTCCCGGCGCGTGGCGGCGGCGTCTATGGCCGCCCGGGCCCGGTTGTAGATGCGGTCGGCCGTACCCAGCACCTTTTCCCGCGGCCTCAGCCACTCCACCCGTTTCTCCACCTCGTCCACCGCCCGCGTCTTCCACCAGGCCATGCGCACGCCCTGAATGGCCCGCCGCCAGTCCGTTTGGCAGAGGTACTTGATCTTGTCCACCAACTCGGAGAAGTGGGCATCGGGCGGTTCCAAGACCACCATTTCCATATCGTAGCCCAGGTCCTTTAGGATCTCCCTCTGCACCTGGGCGTAGTACCCGAAACGGCAGGGCCCCACCCCGCCGGCCATGACGATCACTTCGGCTCCCCGCTCTGCCGCCTCAATGTAGTTGCCCAGGTTTAGCTTGAGCGGTAGACAGGCAAACTCCGGGGAATGCTGGGTGCCCAGGCTCAAAGTACGCTTGGTGCAGGGAGGCGGGACCACCACCTCCAGCCCCAATCCCCCCAGAAGCGCCCTGGCGGTTATGTAGAGATTGCCCATGTGGGGAAAGGTAGCCTTCATTGCGCCGCCCTCCACGCGAGCATGTCGGTAAAGGCCTCCACCCGGGTCTGCAGACCCGCCTCGCCGGTTTGCTCGTCCAGGGTAAGGTAAAGGAAGGGGAGCTTCCTGGTGCGCTGGCTGAACCTTTCCACCAGGTCTCCCACCAGGCTGTCGGGGCCGCAGCCGAAGGAGGAAACGTGAATTATGCCGTCGATGTCGGGTCGCTGCAGGAAATGCAGGGTGCTGCCCACCAGACGCTTGCCCAGAGTCCAGAAGAGCCGCTTGGGCAGCCGGGCGGCCTCGGTCTCAATAACCGCGCCGGGTATTTGATCCGGCGTAACCACCTCGACTCCGAGACGGCCCAACCGGCCGATCAGATCCATGCTGATGTATTCGTCGTAAAGGTTGTAGCCGTGCCCCACCAGACCTACTTTCCAGCGCCCGGGGCCCTCTCCTTCTCCTCGACGGCGCCGACCCTCCGGTACCCCGGTCAGGCGCTCGATGGCCGGCCCGGGACGCAAGCCGGACTCCAGCAGGGCAACGTAGTGCTGGTAGACCGCCTGCGCCTTCTCCCAGGCAGCCAGAATTTGCCGCTTGTTGCGCGTAAGCAGCCTCCCCATCTCCAGGGCCACTTCCAGCACCTTCTCCGTACCCTGGCGGAGGTTGACGTTGGTATCGATAAACCGGGGCAGATCCCGCAGGCCGGCCCGCAGCATGTCCGGCAACCCCATGAACTTCGGGCAAATGTAGGCTTTGGGTTCCACACTGACCAACCGGGGGACGAATAGCAGGTCGGCCTTATTCCGCAGGGCCAGGACGTGGCCATAATACACCTTGATGGGCAGACAGGCCTCGTCCACCGCCCCCCGGACTCCCTGGTCCAGGATGGCCTTGTTCGTGGGCGGGGACACTTCTACCTTGGCCCCCAAGGCGGTGAAGAAGGCATGCCACAGGGGGAAGTAGTAATAATAAAAAAGGGCGCGCGGAATACCGATTCTCATCATTGCCGAGCTTCTCGGGTTCCCTCACCGCAGCCGTATACTCTCTCCACAACCTTAGACTCCGACGGTCCAGGCCTTATTATAACCCCACCGCCCGCATATTTCCATCTCCGCGGCCGCGCAGTTTTTCAACCCGGCGAGGGACAGCCTCCTTCCTGCTCCTCCCGCCCTTCCTTCCACACCGGGTAGCTGCCCAGCACCTTCACACTGCGCGCCCGGGCTTCCAACTCGCCCAATACCCCGGCCAGAGGAGGCAGCCGGTGATGTCCCCGACAATCCAGGAAGAATATGTAATCACCCAGCCGCCTCTTCCCGGGCCGGGACTCGATCCGGGTGAGATCGATCCCCGCCAGCGCAAACGGCGCCAGGAGTTCGTACAAGGCCCCGGGTCGGTTGGCCGCCGGCACCACGAGCAAGGAAGTCTTGTCGCTGCCCGTGGGCGGGACCACTCCCCGTCCCAGGACCACAAACCGGGTCACGTTGTCAGGCGAGTCCTCGAGATGCCTCCGGATCACGTTGAGCCCGTAAATCCCGGCCGCCAGCTCCGAGGCAATGGCCGCCGCCCGTGCCCCCTCCCGGGCGGCTCTCAAGGCAGCCTGGGCAGTACTGCTGGTGAGCTCCACCCGCCCCTTCGGCCAGTAAAGGTTAAGGAACCTCCGGCACTGGGCCAAGGCATGCGGGTGGGAGTAGATTACCTCGACTTCTTCCAGGCGCTGTGCCCTGCCCACCAGATGATGGCTTACGGGAATGATCACCTCGCCCTGGATCTGAGGCGTCCCGGAAACGAATAACTCCAAAGTTGCCGGCACGCTGCCTTCCAGGGAATTTTCCAGAGGGATCACCCCTTGGAAGAACCGGCCCCGTTCTACTCCGGTCACTACTTCTTCCATACCTTCACAGGCTACCAACTCAACCTCTCCGTGCTGTCTGGCCGCCCAGCAACGGGCCGCCTGCTCGCAGAAGCTTCCCGCCGGACCGAGATACCCGAGGATGGAACTTGCCACCGCCGATACCTCCCGAAGCTACCGGTCCGCAGGACCGATCGTAACCGGCATTGCCGGGATAATGATAAAACAAATGGCCCCCGCAGAGGCCACCCCGGCAACTACCCCTACCGTACTACCGTCCTGCCGCCGTATGCCTTTGTCTCTATGGTAGCATACGCGGGACGCTGCCGCAATGGGCCGAGCAACTGCGTATCCCCACTTCGAGTTAACTTGAGTTGACTGGCGGTACCGGGTGCTCGCCTGAGTACATTGGC
>JANLFO010000023.1 GCA_024653205.1 Clostridia bacterium
CTCCCGCGGCATGGTCTCCAGCACCGGGTTCCAGTAGATTTGGTCGGACAGCATGGAGAGAAAACCTCCTTGAATGGGTTTGTAGAAGGCCCCACCCCGCCGTGCCCACGCGGTGCCGACCGGGCCCCTACTTCATGAGCGCTGGCAGGATGAGGGCCAGCTTGGGATAGGCAATCAGCACGGCAATGCAGGCCACAATGGCCACCATAAAGGGATAGGTGCCCCGGAAGATCTCGCCCAGCGGGACGTCCCGGGCAATCCCTTTGATCACGTACACGTTAACCCCCACCGGCGGGGTGAGCACTCCCATCTGCGAGACCAGCACGGTAACGACCCCGAACCAGATGGGGTCGTAGCCCAGCCGGAGCACCACCGGAAAGAGCACCGGGGTGAGCAGGGTGATGAGGGGTATGGCGTCCACGAACATGCCGCCGATGAAGTAGATTATAATGATGATCGCCATGATCGCCGGGGGAGAAAGCGGCAGGCTCTCCACCCAGTCGGCCAGGACGAAGGGGAGGGTGGTGATGGTCAGGAAATGGCCGAAGACCGTGGCCCCGGCCACCACGGTGAGGATCATGGTGGCGGTGAGCAGGCCGTCCTTCGTGCCCTCGAAGAGATTGCCCAGCCTGACGTTTCGCCGGCAAACCCCGATTACCAGGGCGGCCACCGCGCCGATTGCTCCCGCCTGGGTGGGGCTGAACCAGCCCAGGAACATCCCGCCGATCACCAGCAGGAAAAGGCCCAGGGCCTCCACCGCGCCCCCGGAGGCACGGACCCGCTCGCCCCAGCGGGAAGGCGGGCTGGGCGGCCCGGCGCTGGGATCAATAAGGCAGGTAAGGTAGCAGGTCACGGCGAAGAATCCGGTCAGCACCAGGCCGGGCAGCACGCCGGCCACGAAGAGCTTGCCTATGGACTGCTCGGTGAGGAGGCCGTAGATGATGAAGACGGTGCTGGGGGGAATGAGTATGCCCAGGGTTCCCCCGGAGGCCACGCAGCCGGTGGCGAAGCGCTTATTGTAGCGGTACTTGGCCATCTCCGGCAGGGCAATCCGGCCCAGGGTGGCGGAGCTGGCGGTGGTGGAGCCGCAGATGGCGGCAAAGCTGGCGCTGGCCACGATGGTGGCCAGGGCAAGACCACCGCGGATGTGGCCCACCAGCACGTGCGCCGAACGGTAAAGACGCTCCCCGATGCCGGAGATGAAGGCGTAGGCTCCCATGAGGGTGAACATGGTGATGGCGCTAAGCGAGTAGGAGGAGAACTGCTCGAAGAAATCCCGGGCGGCGAGCGCCACCGCCTTGTCCCAGGACGCGATGTAGGCGAAGCCCAGGAGCCCGGCGATACCCATGGCCAGGGCCACGGGCACCTGCAACAGGAAAAGCACCAGCATCAGGACGATGCCGAGTAGGCCGACTTCAATTGGGGTCACGGCCTTCACCTCCCTGCCGGGTCAGCCGACTCATGAAGTACAGGGACACCGAGGCAAAACACGCCGCCAGAATGTAGGCAAAGGGGTAATAGGGAATGTGCGCGGAGGGGGTGATTTCGCCCGAACGGGCCAGGGCCACTCCGTAAAGGTAACTCTGCCAGATCAGGATGACGCAGAAGATCAGGCTCAGGATCGCGGCCAGGGCTTTCACCGCCTCCCCGGCCTTCCGGGGCAGCCAGGTTTCCAGGAATTCCACCGTCACCTGGCGTCCGGCCACAAAGCTGGCGGTCAGGGCGCAGCCCACGGCCACCAGCTGCCCGAAACCTACCAGTTCGGTAGACGCCTTCAGCGGGCTCAGGAAGAGCTTGGCGCCGATGACGTCCACCATGGTTACCGCCAGGATAAAGAGGAGGGTGAAAACCGCCACCCACTCAAACCAGGACCCGATGTTTTCGGCCCACCGCCTCAGCGGCATGGGTTGCCAGGCCTCCTTTCCGCCTTGCCTGAACCGGCGCAGGGGCGGGCCGGGACCAAGCCGTCCCGGCCCGCCCCTGTGACCGATGGCCTAAGTTGAAACTACTTCGAGACGCGCACCTCGTCCGGTCCGGTGTCGGACTTCACACCCAGCTCGATCTGCTTCTGGGTCCAGTAGTCGATGCGCTGGCGCGCGAAGTCGATCCAGCCGCGCACCTCGGACTCCTGGTGACCGGCGGCCACCATGGACTGCACGTATTCGTCGACCACTTTCTCGGCCGCCTGCTTCCAGCGATCCACCTCTTCCGGCGGCAGCTCGATGATTTCTATCCCGGACTGCTTGACGTACTCGATGCCCTTGATGCCCAGCTCGTTCCACATGTTGGTCATCTTCTCGTGGAATTCCTCATCCACGTACTTGGTGATGGCCTCCTGGATGTCCGCCGGCAGCTTGTCCCAGGTATCCTTGTTCATGGTCACGTAGAAGGTGTACACCTGTCCCATCGGCCAGGCCTCGGTGAAGTACTTGGTAACCTCGCCGAGCTTGAAGACGATCATGGTCTCGTAGTTGACCATGCACCCTTCGATCACTTTCTTGCTCAGGTTGTCGTAGGCCTCGGCCATGGCCACCGGCCTGGGCGTGGCACCCAGGGCCTCCACCAGCTTGCCGATGTAGCCGGTGCCCCGCAGGACAAGCCCCTTCATGTCCTCGAGCTTGCGCACGGGACGGGTAGCGGTAGCCACGCCGTTCACCGGGGTGCTGGTCAGCACCAGAACGTGCGTCTCGTCAAATTCCTTGGGCTGGAACTGCTTCAGGAAGTCTTGGGCCACGTGGCTGGCCACCCAGGCGTTGGGGAAGCCCAGCGGAAGGTCCAGCACCTCGGTCTGCTTGAAGCGACCGAAGGTGTAGGAGAGGTTGGCCAGGCCGATGTCGGCGATACCCTGGGCCACGCCGTCGTACATCTTGGGGGCCGTCAGGAGGGTGCCGCCGGGGTAGTATTCGATCTTGACCCGGCCGTTGGTGACGCGCTCGATGTCCTGGCAAAACTCCTGTCCGAGCTTGCCCGGTCCGCTCTCCGGGGCGTAGTAGTTGGCAAAGCGCAGGGTTATAGTTTCCTGAGAGGCGGAGGAACCCTGGGAGCCTTCCTGGGAGGGCGTCTGCCCACCACCGCCCCCACAGCCGGCGAGGGCGGTGACGATAAGACTGGCGGCGACCAACAGGGAAACCAGCCATAATCTTTTCCGTTTGGGCATAGCAACTCCTCCTTTAAAATAGTTTGACCTCCGAGCAGTTTCGTACCTACCTTACCTTCAATCATACTGTATATATCTGTAAATTTAATCCTTTATCCGGACGCGCCTTCACCCCCTTCGCTTCGGTTTCTTCCCGCTGCCCACTCTCCCCGGCCTATCGGCCTCCGACCACCAGACAAAAGCAAAAGGCCTGGCCTACCATGAAAAATGGTTGCCAAGCCTATAATCCTCGATTGACCGGGCTACGCGATTCCCCTCTGCCTCGCCCGGCCAGGTCAACACCTGCCCCGCGATTCGGCCGCCGCCCGTCCTGCACGAAACCCTTGCTGCAGTGAAGTCCTGGGTCGAAAGCTTCTGGCGCACCTTTCCACTATTTTCCGGCGGTTTAAAGGGCACCGTTTAAGCTCCTCCGCAGTAATCTGCTTGAAACTTATTGGGTTGTCTATCGGCCGGACCACTGGCACAGTTGATGCAAAACGCACCTACCCCTTTGCCACGGTGATTCTAGTGGATGCCCGTCTTTGATTCGTTATAATACGCTACATTCGTGCGGTTGGTTTTTATCCATCTGAATGTAGCCCAAACTACCTACTGCCTCAAAATAAGGAAACTAGGCCGGGGGCTCGAGCCGCAGAGAGGCGCCGTAATCGGTCAGCTGTACGGTGAAGGTGGCCCGCGCCTGCGGATTCGTGCGACTCCGCGCCTCCACAAATACCTTCTGCAACCGACGAGTGCGGCAGTCTATCCAGACCCGATAGCTGAACTCCTCAAACCAGGTGGTAAGGAAGGGGTTGGCCGGCACGGCCGTGAACTCCAGGACGTGCTGCCGTTTCTCCCGGCCGCGGTAGAGGGCCGGGCCCCGGCTTTCAAATTCCAGCGCCGATAGAGGATCGATTTCGGCCATAAGCATGTTCTGGCGCTTCAGCTCGTTTTGCGGTATGACCAGCCATTTGCCGCTCCGGGAATCCAGCAGGTAGGCGGTATCCCCGACCTGGTATACTTCCACGTGGTCTCCGGCCAGCGTACCTCGGAAATGGAAATTCCCCTCCCGGTCCCGCTCGCCGACCACCTCGCTCAGCACCCGGCGCTCCCCCTCCACCACCAATTCGGCCTGAACCTGATAGCGAAAGCTGGGAGCGGCAAAGGCATCCCGCAAAGCCCGCGCCAGCAACTCCTCCGGTTCCACCTTGTAGTACAGCAGGTAATAGCCGTAAGCCCAGCGGCCGGCGAGTACGACCACCAGACCGGCCAGCACCACCAGGAGCCACCGACGCCTCACGTCTTTCGGCCTCCCGCCCGTAGGAATCCCGCCCTAGATTCCTACTGGCCGGCCGGAGGAATAATGCCAGGATAATCCTTACAGCGCCGGGCCGGGTTCTTCTCCTTCCGGGCGGGCGCACTCCGCCGCCTCCCCCCTCAGCACTTCCAGGCCGTGGGGGAGGGCGGGCAGGATGGCCTCCAGGTTCTCGCGCACCCCCCGAGGCCCGCCGGGGAGATTTATGATCAGGGTGCGGCCCCGGATAACCGCCGTGGCCCGGGAGAGCATGGCCCGGGGAGTGGCCTTCAGCCCCGCCAGGCGCATGGCCTCGGCAATGCCCGGAACCAGGCGATCGGCCACGGCCAGGGTGGCTTCCGGGGTAACGTCGCGGGGTCCGAAGCCCGTGCCTCCGGTGGTCAGAATCAGGTCTAAGCCCTTTTCGTCCGCCCACCGGCGCATCTGCTCGGCCAGGAGTTCCTTTTCGTCGGGGAGGACCGCCCGCTCCACCACCCGGCCGCCGATCCGGCCGATTACCTCTGCCGCCACCAGGGCGCTGGTGTCCTCGCGCTCGCCGCGCGAACCCTTGTCGCTGGCGGTAAGTATACCCACGGTAAACTCCATGACGGTCAGGTTTCCTCCTCCACGATGTCGTCCCCGGCCTGGACCCATCCGCCCTTCAAGACCCGGGCAAAGATGCCTTCTTTGGGCATGATGCACTTTCCGGTCTTCTGAAAGATGGCGCAGCCGGTATGGCAGGTCTTGCCGATCTGGGTCACCTCGACCAGCACTTCAGGACCCAGCCGCAGCCGGGTGCCTATCGGCAGAGCCCAGAGATCCAACCCCTCGGTGGTAATATTCTCGGCAAAATCTCCCGGCCCTACTTCCAGGCCCAGGGCCCGCATTTTGGCAATGCTCTCTACCCCCAGAAGGCTGACCTGGCGGTGCCAATCCCCGGCGTGGGCATCTCCTTCTAACCCGTGCTCGCGCACCAGGTAGGCCCGCCCCACGTCCTGCTTGGGCACCCCGGTTTCCCTGCTGGTGCACACCGCCACCACCTTACCTCTCACTGCCATCCGGCTCGTCTCCTCCTTCCGGCCAGGGCTCTCCCGGCCGCAGATAGGTGCCGCTCCGGCCTCCGCGCTTGGCCACCAGGCGCACCGCTTCGATTACCATTTCTCGGTCTACCGCCTTGGCCATGTCGTAGACGGTAAGGGCGGCCACGGCCACCGCGGTCAGGGCTTCCATCTCCACGCCGGTGCGGGCGGCAGTGCGCACCCGGGCCTCGATCTCCACCGTGGAAGCTTCCTCGTCCAGACTAAAATCCACCGCGCAGGAGCCCAGGGGCAGGGGATGGCACAGGGGTATTAGCCGCCCCGTTTCCTTGGCGGCCATTATCCCCGCCACCCGGGCCACGGCCAGCACGTCCCCCTTGGCCAGGGCGTTCTCGCGAATGAGCCTCAGGGTTTCCGGCCGCATCCGTACCCGGCCCCGGGCCACCGCCTCCCGCACCGTTTCCGCCTTGGGAGTGACGTCCACCATACGGGCGGCGCCCTGTTGGTCTACGTGAGTAAGCGTGGCCATATCCTATCCTCCTATCTGCCACATGCCGGCTTCCTCGGCCTTTCCCGCCCGGCAGCCGAACCGGTGCTGGCGGGGCTTGGCCGCCACCGCCTGTCGGAACAACCCGGCCAGTTCCGCCTCGCCCGCCCCGGCCCGCAGGGGCCCGCGCAGGTCGATCTGAAAATCGCTTTCCAGACAGGGCCGCAACTGGCCGTCGGCGGTAAGCCGCAGCCGGTTACAGGTGGCGCAGAAGGGGCGGGTCAGGGCGGCGATGACTCCCAGCGTGCCCTTTCCGCCGGGGAGACGGTAGTATTCGGCCGGGCCGTTGCCCGCCACCCGCACCGGCTCCAGCCGGGCTACCCGGCCGAGGCGGGCCAGCACCTCGGTGGCAGGGAGAAAGGGGTAGTCGCCGTTGGCCGCCCCCAGGGGCATGAGCTCTATGAAACGCACGTGCAGCGGCCGCTCTTGGGTCAGCCGGGCGAAGCCCTCGATTTCCTCTTCGTTGAACCCCCGGAAGATAACCACGTTGATCTTCACCGGATCGAAGCCGACCGCCAGGGCGGCCTCGATGCCCGCCCACACCCGGGTTAGTTCTCCTCCCCGGGTGATGAAGGCGTACTTCTCGGGGTCAAGTGTGTCCAGGCTGATGTTGACCCGCCTGAGCCCCGCCCGCCGCAGGTCCGCCGCCTGCTCGGCCAGCAGTATGCCGTTGGTGGTGAGGGCCAGATCCTCTATGCCCGCCAGCTCGGCCGTACGGGCCACCAGGTAGGGGAAGTTGCGCCGCACCAGGGGTTCCCCGCCGGTGAAGCGGATGCGGGTGAGCCCCAGGCCCACCGCCACCTCCAGGAGGCGGACCATCTCCTCGAGCCGCAGGATTTCCTCGTGCGACTTGCGCTCCACTCCTTCCTCCGGCATGCAGTAGCGACAGCGGAGGTTACAGCGGTCGGTAACCGAAACCCGCAGGTAGTTGATGTTGCGTCCCCACCGGTCGCGCATGTTTAGCCCTCCTCCGGCCGCACCACCCTGACCTCCCCACAGGAGGCCAGACTGTACCCGCCCAGGGCCGTCACCGCCGCCCGGAATTCCGGGTCGGCCAGCACGGCCAACAGGTGCTGCATCCTTTCCTCTTCCCAGAGTTCGGCCGGCACCGCCAGGTCGAACTCCTCGTCGCCCAGGGGAATAAAGTCCAGACCGAAGGCCTGGGCCGCGGCCAGGATGCCCGGGCCCACGTCGGCCGTCCCGCTGGCCACGGCCACGCCCACCGCCAGGTGGGTGTATACCTCCCGACCGTAGCCCTCGATGCTCCCGGGGTCAATGCCCTCCCGTCCCAGGAGCCAGTCCAGGAAGATGCGGGTGCCGGCACCCGGCTGCCGGTTGACGAAACGGATCCCCGGCCGGGCCAGGTCGGCCACCCCGGTGATCCCCAGGGGGTTATCCCGGGCCACCATCAGACCCTGCTGCCGCCGCACCAGGTGCACCAGAACTACGGACCGGCCGGGAAGGTAGCGCCGGACGTAGGGGAGGTTGTAGGTGCCGGTCTCGGGGTCCAGAAGGTGTATACCGGCGCAGTGGGCCTCCCCCCGCGCCAGGCTGAGCAGCCCGCCGATGCTTCCCAGGTTGCCCACCGCCAGGCCCTCCCCGGGGAAGAGCCGGCGCCAGAAGCTGTCCACCAGGTCCAGGGCCAGGTCGTGGCTGCCCAGGCAGAGCACCGTCTTCTCCATGGCCTTTGGCTCCCGCAAGAGCTCCACTTCTACCTCGGCGCCGGCGGGATAGCCCTCGCTCAACCTGGGCACCCGGAGGATGGCGTCGGCCTGGGCCAGGGTGCGGGTAAGGCCGGCTCCCCGCTCCAGCGGCACCGCCACCCAGGAGTCCTTGGCCCGACCCAGGCGCAGGCGCACGAACTCCTCCACGCCCAAGGGAGAGTACAGCTTGCGGGCCAGGCGGGCCGACACCCGCGGCCGGGAGGGAAGGTCCTGGCGAAGCCAGGCGCACAGAATCGGACGCAGGAATAATTCCATGGCCAGGGCCGCCGAAACCGGGTAACCGGGTATGCCCAGCACGGGCTTTTTGCCCACCAGGCCCAGGATCACCGGCTTGCCGGGGCGGATGGCCACCCCGTGCACCAGAACCCGTCCCAGTTCGGCTATGATCGCGGCGGTGAAGTCCTCCCTTCCGGCAGAGGAGCCGGCGTTGACTATCACCGCATCTGCCTCCTCAAGGGCCGCCTCCACCGCCTGTTTGATTTGCGAGTAGTCGTCGGGCACGATGGGCCAGCGCCGGGCCTGTCCACCCCATTCCCGCACCAGGGCGGAAAGCACGAAGCTGTTGAACTCCGGCAGTTCTCCCGGTCCCAGGGGATGGCCTGCGGGTACGAGCTCGGTGCCGGTGGGAATCACCGCCACCCGGGGCCGCCGCAAGACCCGCACCCGGGTGACGCCCCCGGCCAGGAGCAGGGCCAAATCGTAGGGTGTGATCCGCCGGCAGGCGGGCAACAGCACCTCCCCCGCGGTGACGTCCTCGCCCACCATGCGCACGTGCTGCCAGGGAGCGGCGGCGGCGGTGATCTCCACCTCGCCCGGGCCGGGGTAATGCAGGTCCTCGGCCATGATCACCGCGTCGGTTCCCGGAGGCAGGGGATCGCCGGTATCCACTTCCACGGCCTCCTCGCCCAGGCGGAGCCGACGGGGGTCGGTTTCCCGGGCGCCGTAGGTGGTGGCCGCCTTAACCGCCACCCCGTCCATGCCGGCAGCGGGATAGGGCGGAGCCGAGATGAGCGCACGCACCGGCTCGGCGGTAACCCTCCCTACCGCCTCCTCGGCCGCCACCTCCTCCGCCTCGGGCGGTACCAGCCCTCCGGCGGCCTCCAGGGCGGCCATGTACTCTTGCAGGGCTTCTTCCCACGGTTTGTTCTCCAGATAAACCCTCCGGCCCATAGCGCCGTCCCCTTTCAGAAAAGCATTACCTCCACCGGATCCCCCCAGGCCTTACCTTCCTCTTCCAGGGGTATCCTGGCCAGCCCCTGGGCCTGGGTAAGCAAGGCTATCAGACCCGATTTTCCCAGCAGGGGCTCCGCCCAGGTCTCTCCCTCGCGGCCTGCCAGCCGCACCGGTACGTAGTCCTCCCGGCCGGTGCGCGAGGCCAGGCTGCGGTCCAGCCGGGCGCTGATCACCGGCCGGTCCGGGTCCGGGTAGCTCCCGCGGATCACCAGCGGGCTCAGCAGCACGGTATAGACAACCAGCGCCGAGGCCGGGTGTCCGGGAAGCCCTACCAGCAGGCGCCCGGGCAGGGAGGCGGCCAGGGTGGGCTTGCCCGGACCCACTGCCACACCGTGGAAGAGGATCCGGCCGCCCAGTTCCTCCAAAACGGTAAGGGTATAATCCCGCACCCCGACCGAACTGCCGCCGGAAAGCAGGACCAACTGGTTGACGGCCAGAGCTTCCTCCACGGTCTGCCGCAGCCGGGCCAGGTCGTCCTCCACCGGGCCGTAGAGGGTGGGCAGGCCGCCGTCGGCGCTTACCAGGCCGAACAGGGAATACGAATTGCTGTCGTAGATGCAGCCCGGCGGGAGCGGGGCACCCGGTACCACCAACTCGTCCCCGGTGGATACTATCCCCACCCGCAGGGGAAGGCGCACCCGGACCTCCCGGAAGCCGCAGGCGGCCAAGAGGGCCAGGTCGGCCGGCCGCAGGCGCCGCCCGGCGGGCAGCACCGCCTGCCCCGAACGGAGGTCCTCTCCCTGAAGGATCAGATTCTCACCCGGCGCCGCCGGCCGGAGCACGGCCACGGTACGCTCGTCCACAGGCTCGGTGTTTTCGATCATTACCGCCGCGTCCGCGCCTTCGGGCAGTTGCCCTCCGGTGGGTATCGTCACGGCCTCGCCGGACTGCACCCGGCCGGCAAAGGGATGACCGATGCGCACCTCGCCCGCCAAAGACAGGTAGGCCGGCAGGGAGGCCGAGGCGCCGAAGGTATCGGCGGCTCTCACGGCAAATCCGTCCACCGTGGAGCGGGTAAAGGGCGGCAGATCTAGGGGGCTGGCCGGCGACTCGGCCAGGACCCGTCCGGCAGCCCTTTCCAGAGATACGGTTTCTTCCCCGCAGGTCGGCCAGCCGGCGGCCAGCCGCCGCTTGGCCTCCCCCACGGTTACCGCCTGAAACAGTTCCACCCGACCCTCTCCTTATAACCGGTCGGCCTAGAAGCAGCCGAGCTGGCAGGAAACAAGCTTTATCCCCAAGGCATCGGCGGCCTGGCCCACCACCAGGGGAGAAACCTTCAGCTCCTCCGCCAGCCGATGCGCCTCGGCACAGGCCAGGCGGCCCTCCCGGGCGGTGGCTTCTATGGCCCGCCTGATTTCCGGGGCTATGTCTTCCGGGTTTAGGCGCGTCCTCTTGGCTTGCATGGTCTGCCCTCCCTCCGAATTCAGGAACACTTGCCAGTGCTGGCACCTCCGGCCTCTCTCTCCGCCGACCTACAGGCCCATTGTATTGCAAGCACCGACGCTATGTCAACCGGGACACAGCGCCGGAAACGTCTCGGTCTTCCGCCTGCCGCGACCGCGCCGGCTCCCGGGCGGGGTGAGCCGGGAGTTCGGGAGTCTTCGCCCCCGGTTCTCTCCCGGCTACCGGTCCAGCACCGCCCGATAGGCGGCCAGGTACCCCTGGACCATGGCCTCGGCGCTGAAGTTCTCCTCCACCCACCGGCGGCAGCGGCGCCGGTCCAGACGGTGCACTTCGGCCACCGCCGCTTCGGCCTCGGCCAGGGTATTCACCACGAAGCCGGTAACCCCGTGGCAGACCACTTCCGGAACCGAGCCCCGGCCGAAACCGACAACCGGCGTCCCGCAGGCCTGGGCTTCGGCCAGCACCAGGCCGAAGGGCTCGGGAACGGTAACCAGGTGCAAAAGGGCCAGGGCCCCTCCCAGTACGCGGTTGCGCTGCTCCGGCCCCACCGGGCCGATGTAGGTGATCTGCCGGTCGTCGAGCTGCGGCCGGATCTGCTGCTCAAAGTAGTCGGTTTCGTCCGGAGGCACGTAGCCGGCAATGACCAGGGGCAGCCCGGTACGGCGGGCGAGTTCGACGGCCAGGTGGGTTCCCTTCTTGGGAGAGATGCGCCCCAGGAACAGGAGGTATTCCCCCGGCTTCTCCACCGGGGTAAAGCCGGTAAGATCCAAACCGTTGTACACGTTGGCCACGTAGTTCAGTTCCGGCAGGCCCTCCCGCTCGGCAAGGCTGATGGAAACGTAGGGGTGGTGCCGGTACCGCCGGTAGATGAGACGGGTTTCCGGCTCCAGCAGGGCCGAGCCGTGCAGGGTGGTGATGATGGGAGTCCTTATCAGGGGGCTGAATACCAGCGGGTAGCAGTTGAGGTGATTGTGGAGTATGTCGAACTCAGCCGCCTGCTCCAGGCAGAACCCCAGGTGCAGAAACTCGTATATCTTGGGGTTGAGCGAGGGGTCTTCACCCAGAGGGCGGGGACATATCCAGCGCACCTCGGCGGCGAGTTGGGAATCCCCGGTGGCGAATACCGTGACCTCGATCCCCTTCTTCACCAGCCCCTCGGCCAGGGTGGCCACCACCTGCTCCCAGGGTCCGTAGTGGCGCGGCGGCGTGCGCCAGGTAATGGGGCCCATGATGCCGACCCGCAAGTCCGACACCTCCTGGGGTAGTCCGGATTTCCGCCCGGGATACCGCCACCTTTCCCGGCAGCACCGCACTCACGGAAGGTCTGAAGCCTCGCCGGAGTAAGACCGGTCTGCCTGCCTTTTCCCGATCGGAGTCAGCGGGCAGACTGAGGCGAAATACCGTTCCCTCGCCGGGACGGCTCGCCACCTCCACCTTTCCGCCGTGGGCCCGGATTATCTGGAGGCTCAGGGCCACTCCCAACCCCGTACCGTCGGGTTTGGTGGTGAAGAACGGTTCGCCCAGGCGGGACAAGGTTTTTTCGTCCATGCCGCAACCGTCATCCCGAATAATCACGCTCAACCGGCCCTCGGCCAGTTCGTAGCCGATCCAAACCCTGCCCCCCGCGGAAACCGCGGCCAGGGCGTTGAGGAGCAAGTTGAGGAAAACCTGCTTCAGCTGCTCCGGGTCCGCCGGTACCGGCGCCAGCCCCTCCCGGTAGCAGTGGTAGATGCGCACGCCCCTTCTAAAAGCTTCTCCTTCCAGAAGGGTTACTACCCCCTCCACTATTCGCCCCAAGTCGCTCGGCACCCGCCGGGTCTCCGAACGCCGGGCCAGCCGCAGGAAGTCCTCCAGGATGGCCGTTGCCCGGTCGATCTCGGCCAGAACCGGGGCCAGGTAGCGCTCTGCCTCGCGGTGGGCAGGCAGCCGCCGGGCCATGAGCTGCAGGAACCCGCGTACGGCGGCCAGGGGGTTCCGCAGTTCGTGCGCGAGACCCAGGGCCACCTGCCCCGCCGCCTGCGATGCTTCCAGGCTCCGCAGTTCTTCGGCCCGCAGGCAGATCAGGGCCAGGGTCCGGTAAAACTCGCCCCGCAGCCAGGCCCCGGAGGCCAGACCCAGCCCCACCAGTACCAGTGTGCCCCCGACATTACCCAAATGGGAAAAGGCCATCGGGCCCAGCCAGGCGGCCATTCCGCCTACCGCGCCGGTGACCAGCAGCAGCTTGCGGATGAAATGACGGGACAGCGGCTCAACCATACCTCGACCGGTCCGGTATCCGACCGATCCCTACTCCTCTCTGCCGGCGGCCCTGGCTCCGGCCGCCGGCGCAAGTACCCCCAAGGAACGTTCAGTGCCGGGCACTCCGCTTCGTTCCAGACGCACGGCACAGACCTTGAGCTCCGGAATTCTGGCCCGGGCGTCACGGGCCGGATTGGTGAGCCGGTTTACGGGCACCTCCCGGAAGTGGAAAGAGGCAAACACCAGGCCGGGAGGGACGGTCTCGTCGGCCCGCACCCGTACCCGGATCGCGCCCCGGCGCGAGCGCAATACCGCTTCCTCGCCGTCACTCAAGCCGGCGGCGGCCAGATCCCCCGGATTCACCTCTACCCGTTCCTCGGGCAGCAACTCCTCCAGGCCGCCGACCCGGCGGCTCATGGTTCCTGTATGATAATGGAATAAACGCCTGCCGGTGGTCAAGAGCAGAGGATAGTCGTCATCCGGCTCCTCGGCCGGCGGCAGGTATTCTGCGGCGTGAAACTTACCCCGGCCTCGTGCAAAGTCCCGGGCGTGCAGGTAGGGGGTACCGGGATGCCCGGGGTCGGGGCAGGGCCACTGTAGACCACCGGCGGCGAGCCGCCGGTGAGAGATGCCGCCGTAGGGAGGGGTGAGTCGGGCGATCTCCTCCATGACCGCCGCCGCGTCCGGGTAATTCAGGGGATAACCCATGGCCGAGGCCAGACGGCAGACTATCTGCCAGTCGGGCAGCGCCCGGCCCGGCGGGTCCACCGCTTTGCGCACCAGCTGGACCCTTCTTTCCGTATTGGTGAAGGTGCCGTCCTTCTCGGCGAAGCAGGCGGCGGGCAGCACCACGTCCGCCAGGGCGGCGGTTTCGGAGAGAAAGATGTCCTGCACCACCAGGAAATCCAGCCTTTCGAGAGCCCGGCGCACGTGGTCGGCGTCGGGGTCGGAAAGCGCCGGATTCTCCCCCACTATATACATGGCCCGCAGCCGGCCCGCGAGCGCGGCCTCGAACATTTCTCCCACGGTCAGACCGGGGGCCTCCGGTACCCGGCGCCCCCAGGCGGCGGAGAATTTCTCCCTCGCCGCCGGATCGGTCACCCGCTGGTACCCGGGCAGCAGGTCCGGGAGGCAGCCCATGTCGCAGGCACCCTGCACGTTGTTCTGGCCCCGGAGGGGGTTGACCCCTGTGCCCGGCCGGCCGATATGACCGGTAAGCAGGGCCAGGTTGGCCACGGCCAGCACGTTGTCGGTGCCGGTCACGTGCTGGGTTATGCCCATGGTGTAGAGGATCGTGGCCTTGCCCGCCCGCGCGTACCCCCTGGCCACCCGGCGAATGGCCTCGGCCGGAACCCCGGTGATCTTCTCCACCCTTTCCGGAGTGTAATCGAGCACGGCGGCCTCCAGCTCCTCGAATCCTTCGGTTCGTTGCTCGACGAATTCCCGGTTGTAAAGCCCTTCGCAGATGATCACGTGGGCCAGGGCGTTCAGCAGGGCCAGGTCCGTACCGGCGCGGTGCTGCAGGTGCACGGCGGCCATTTCGGCCAGCTCCGTTCGCCGCGGGTCGGCCACCACCAGGGCGGCGCCGCGGGCCAGAGCCCGGCGTATGAAAAGGCTTATTACCGGGTGCGTCTCGGTAGTATTCGTGCCCAGGGCCAGGATGAAGTCCGCCTCGGCAATATCGGAAATGGAGTTGGTCATGGCCCCGCTACCAAAGGCTGCCGCCAGACCGGCGACCGTAGCCGAGTGTCAGAGGCGGGCGCAGTGGTCGAGGTTGTTGGTCCCCAGCACCGCCCGGGCGAACTTGTTTATGAGATAGTTCTCCTCGTTAGTGCACCGGGCCGAGGCCAGCACCCCCACCGCCTCAGGGCCCGACTCTTCCAGGATGCGGCCCAGCCTTTCCGCCACCAGGGCCACGGCCTCTTCCCAGTCGGCCTCCAGGAAGCCCCCGTCTTTCTTTATAAGGGGGCGGGTCAGCCGCTCGGGATGGTGGATGAAGCCGTAGCCGAACCGCCCCTTAACGCACAGGTGGCGGCCGTTGACCTCTCCATCCGGGGCGGAGGTGACCCCCACCACCCGGCCGTCCTTGACGTTGAGCTCAATGGTGCAGCCGGTGCCGCAGTAGGGGCAAACCGTGCGCACCTTCTTCAGCTCCCAGGTTCTGCCCCTGCCCTTCATTTCCCTGGGCATGAGCGCTCCCACCGGGCAGACGGCCACGCAGCTGCCGCAGGATACGCAGCCGGATTCCTGAAGGGGCAGGTCAAAGGCGGGAATAACGCGCGTGGCAAAGCCCCGGTAGGCGTAGTCGATGACGCTTCGCCCCTGGATTTCCGCGCAGACCCGCACGCACCTGCCGCAGAGGATGCACTTGCCGGCATCTCTGAGGATAAAGGGATGGGAGTCGTCCGGAGGGTAATCCCGCTTTTCGCCCCCAAAGGAGGGCCTGCGTACTCCGTACAGGTAGGCATAGTCCTGCAGGCGGCAGTCCCCGGCTTTCTCGCAGGTAAGGCAGTCTTCGGGGTGGCCGGCCAGCAGAAGCTCCAGGATGGTACGCCGTGCCTCGATTACCGCCGGTGAGGAGGTATGGACTTCCATTCCCGGCGTCACCTGGGTAACACAGGCCGCCGGGAGGTTGCGCATCCCGGGAATCTCCACCACACAAAGCCGGCAGGCGCCCACGGCGGAGAGCTCCGGATCGTGACAGAGGGTGGGTATGAACACCCCCGCCCCGGCGGCGGCCTCCAGAACCGTGCTCCCTGCCGGGACCTCAACTTCCATTCCGTCGATGGTTAGCCTGACCGTCTCCATGCCCCATCCCGCCCCCCTACTCCTTGATGACCGCCTGGCGGCGGCACTTCTCCAGGCACGTACCGCAGCGGGTACACTTTTGAGGATCGATAGCATGAACCTGCTTGGGCTCTCCGGTGATGGCCTGCGCCGGGCAATTGCGCCGGCAGCGGCCGCAGCCGTCGCAGCGCTCCGGGTCGATCCGGAAGGTGATGAGGGCCCGGCAGGCCCGCGCCGGGCATTTCTTTTCCCGGATGTGGGCCTCGTACTCGTGCCGGAAGTAGCGCAGGGTGGAAAGTACCGGATTGGGCGCGGTCTGGCCCAAGCCGCACAGGGCGGTATTCTTCACCACCCGGGCCAGGCGCTCCAGGCGCTCCAGGTCTTCCTCTTCCCCCAGGCCCCGGGTGATGCGCTCCAGAATCTCCAGCATGCGCTTGGTTCCTTCCCGGCAGGGAGTGCACTTGCCGCAGGACTCGCTCTGGGTGAAGTTCAGGAAAAAGCGGGCCACATCCACCATGCAGGTATCCTCGTCCATCACCACCAGCCCGCCCGAGCCCATCATGGCCCCGGCCTGGGTGAGGGAGTCGTAGTCGACAGCCAGGTCAAGCTGGGAGTCGGGCAGGCAGCCTCCTGAAGGACCACCGATCTGCACCGCCTTGAAGGCCTTTCCGTTCTGGATGCCCCCGGCTATGTCGAAGACTATCTCCCGCAGGCTGATGCCCATAGGCACTTCGGCCAGGCCGGTGCGGTTCACCTTGCCGGTCACGGCGAACACCTTGGTGCCCTTGCTCCTGTCGGTACCTACGGAGGCGTAGGTCTCGGACCCGCTCTCGAAGATGAGGGGGATGTTGGCGTAGGTCTCCACATTGTTGATGTTGGTGGGCCGGCCCCACAGGCCCTTTTGGGCCGGGAAGGGAGGCCGGATGCGCGGCATGCCCCGCTCCCCTTCGATGGACTTGAGCAGGGCCGTCTCTTCCCCGCAGACAAAGGCGCCCGCGCCCTGCTTGATGTGCAGGCGGAAGCTGAACGGGCGCCCGAGTATTCCTTCACCCAGGAAGCCGAACCTTTCGGCCTCGGCCAGAGCCCGGTACAGCCTCTTTACCGCCAGGGGATACTCGGCCCGCACGTAGATGTAGCCCTCGTCGGCGCCGATGGCGTAGGCGGCAATAATCATTCCCTCGATGACCGCATGGGGGTCGCCTTCCAGCACCGACCGGTCCATAAAGGCTCCGGGATCGCCCTCGTCGGCGTTACAGACCACGTACTTCTTGTCCCCGGGGGCCAGGCGGGTGAACTCCCATTTCTGGCCGGTGGGGAAACCCGCACCGCCCCGTCCCCGCAGGCCCGAGCGCTTGACCTCTTCGATCACCTGTTCGGGAGTGAACCCGGCCAGGATTCTCTCCAGGGCGGCATACCCACCGGTGGCCAGGTAATCCTCGAGGCGGTCGGGATTGATCTTGCCGCAGCGCCGCAATACCCGCCGCCTCTGCTTGCGGTAAAAGGGCAGGTCCTCCAGTTCCGGAAGACCGGGGACAGGCTTCGAGCCCTCGCTCTCCTGGGCTATGGCCCACTCCATGACCGGCTCTCCCCGGACCACGTGCTCTTCTACCAGCCGGGCCACCATCTGCGGCCGGACGTTGCCGTAATATACCCGCGGCCCGCCCGGGAAGGTGATGTCCACCAGGACCTCCTGGTGGCACATCCCCAGGCAGCTGGTGTAGTCCAGGACGGCTTCTTGACCCCGGTCTGCCAGTTGCCGGCCGAATTCCTCCTGTACCCCGGCGGCCCCGGCGGCGATGCCGCAGGAGCCCATGCCGATGACGATGCGCGGCCGGTCAGGAAGGCGCCGATATTGTTTCTCCGGTTGCTGCCGGGCAGCCGGGCTTTCCACCGTCCGCACCTCCTACGCGTATCGGGCCAGGATCCGCGGCACCTGGTCCTTGGTGAGGCGGCCGTGCGTATCCTCGTCCACCATCATCACCGGCGCCAGCCCGCAGCACCCCAGGCAGGCAACGGGTTCAATGGTAAACCGCAGGTCGCCGGTAGTCTCTCCCCGCCGGATTCCCAACTCCTCTTCCACCGCCTCAAGAACGTTTGCCGACCCTTTGACGTGGCAGGCCGTACCCTGGCAAACCCGGATGACGTGTCGGCCTCTGGGCCGGAGATGGAACTGGGCGTAGAAGGTGGCCACCCCGAAAACTCTGCTCACGGGCTGGCGCAACTCCCGAGCTATGCGACGGATCACTTCTTGGGGCAGGTAACCGTAAATTTCCTGCGCTTCCTGCAACAGGGGAATGGTAGCCCCCGGACGGTCCCGATACTTGGCCAGCACACCCTCGAAGGCCCTTTCCCTTTCCTCTTCCGGACACGCCACCTGCTTCACCCTCCCGCGCCGCAGGCTCTGACCCCGCGGATCAGTTCTTGTTCCGTAGCTACAAAGTGTACCGGTACGTCCGTAGGCTCGACGGCCAGCGACAGCGAGTCGGCTATCTGAAAGCCGTAGGCCAGGCCCACGCTGACCGCCTCCGACCGCAGGAGAGGGAGAAAGCGGTCGTAGTAGCCACCCCCGTAGCCCAGCCGGTAACCACGCCGGTCGAAGGCCACCCCGGGCACCAGGGCCAGGTCTATCTCCTCCGGCGCCACCACCCGCCCTTCCGGGCCGGGCTCCAGAATACCCCAGGTGCCGGGACTGAGATCCTCCCAGCCCCTGATCTCCACCGCCACCAGCCGCCTCCCCTGCCTGTCCACCCGGGGCACGGCCACGCGCTTGCCCTCCTCCCAGGCAACCGCCATCAGGCCGGCCGGATCCACCTCCTGGCGAAAGGCCACGTAGGTAAACAGGAGGCCCGCCCCCCGAAAATAGGGCAGGTCCCGCACCCGGGCACAAATTGCCTCGCTCAGGACCCTGACCTCCTCGGGGTTGAGCGACCGCCGCCGGGCGAGAAAGCGGCGGCGGAGTCCCTCTTTATCAAGAGCCACAGGGCTTTGCTTAACCTCCGCAGTTTGCTTTGGCGGAAGTGCCGCAATAATCATTTGACGTTGACCCCAAAAATCCTCCCCGGCCCCCACTCCGCTCTCCTTGCGACGGCGCTTATTCACAGTTTTATCCCCATTATCCACAAGGCGGGCACCGCCCTCCGTACACCTTATCCACATAGAAAAGCCTCCAGGCCGAGACCGGGAATCGCCTCTAGATAAAGATCGGCGGTGCGTCCCTGTTGATACAGGAAGTGGGCGGCGGCGGCAACCATGGCGCCGTTGTCCGTGCAGAGGTCCCGAGGAGGGAGGGTGAGTTCCCAGCCCTCCAGGCGGGCTTTTTCCTCCAGGGCGCGGCGCAAGGCGCCGTTCGCCGCCACCCCGCCGGCGACGGTCAGACTCTCCAGATCGAACCGGTGCATGGCCCGGGAGACTTTTTCCACCAGCACCTCTACCACCGCCGCCTGAAAGGAGGCGGCCACATCCTCCAGAACCGGAGAATCTCCTGCCTCCTGACGCCGGCGGTAGAAATTCACCACCGCCGTCTTCAGGCCGCTGAAACTGAAGTCCAGGCTGTCCGGGGCCAGCAGGACCCGGGGAAAGGAAAAGGCCCCGGGGTCACCCTTTGCGGCCAGCTTTTCCAGCGCCGGGCCTCCCGGGTAACCCAGGCCGAGAAAACGGGCCACCTTGTCGAAGGCCTCTCCGGCCGCATCGTCCAGCGTGCGGCCGACCACCCGGACCCGGACGTGGTCCTCCCAGTAGAGCAGCAGGGTGTGCCCGCCGGAGGCCAAAAGGCACAGAGCCGGAAGCCGGAGGCCCGGACGGGCCAGCCAGCAGGAGTAAACGTGCCCCAGCACATGGTGCACCGGAATCAGGGGAAGTTTCAAGGCGTAGGCCAGCGCCTTGGCCGCCGCCACCCCCACCAGCAGAGCCCCCACCAGGCCCGGCCCCTGGGTAACGGCTATGGCGTCCAGTTCGGAGAGGCTGACGCCCGCCTCCTCCACCGCCCGGGCCAGGATCCGGGGAAGGCTGATCAGGTGGGCCCGGGAGGCCATCTCCGGTACCACTCCTCCGTACGCCCGGTGTATCTCCGCCTGGGAGGCTACCAGGTTGCTCCTCAGTATCCGTCCGTCGCCGACGATGCCCACGCCGCTGTCGTCGCAGGAGGTGTCTATTCCCAGGATGTGAAGCAAGGTTTTCAGCCTCCTCGCGGCTCCGTTACCCGGTCCGGTCCGAGTGCGCGGTCCCCCGGGCGCAGCGAACGTCGCATGATGATGGCGTCCTCACCGGTGTCCTCGTAGTAACCCGGCCGCACCCCTACCGGCGCGAAACCCAGCTGCCGGTAAAGTCCCTGGGCGACGGCGTTGGAAACCCGGACTTCCAGGCTGACCTCCTGCGTTCCCCGGTCCCGCGCCTGGCGGAGGAGGTGGGCCAGCAGTCTCCTGCCTATGCCCCGGCCGCGGAAGGCCGGGTGAACGGCCAGGGTGGTTATATGCGCTTCGTCCAGTATGATCCACATGCCGGCGTACCCTACCACCCGGTGGTTCCACAGAGCCACTATGTAGTAGGCCAGATCGTTCTGGTGGATCTCGCTCAGGAAGGCCTGGCGGCGCCAGGGGGTAGGGAAGGAGCTCCGTTCGATCTCCAGCACCCCGTCCAGATGGTAGGCCTGCATCCTCTCGATGTGCAGCGGAAGCAGAGAGCTCATCCTTTCTGCCGGGTGATGCCCGGCGGCCGCAAGTAAAGGGGCTGGAGGCGGAAGGGATCGTCACGGCGGCCGGCGGCCAGCTTTCTGAGGCCCAGGTAGGCCACCTGGGAGGCCGTAAGCCGACGGTTGACCGGCGAAGCCAGCTTCAGCAGGGCGCCGGCCGAAGCGGCCGCCTCCACCACCGCCCGGGCCGCTTCTCCGGTGACCAGGACCTCTTCACCGTACTGCGCCAGCCTGGCCGCCAGAACCGCCGGGTCCAGGGCCGAGGTGGGCAACAAGTACTCCCACTCGTCCTCCCCGTCCCCGGCCGCCAGCAGGGCGGCGTAGACCTCGCCCGGCCGGGACCAGACCGCCGCGCAGATCGGGCCGGGAAAGGGTCCGGCAGCAGCGGCCACCGCTTCCAGGCTGGGTACGCCCACCACCGGGACGCCGGTGGCCAGGCTCAGGGCCTTGGCCGTGGCCAGCCCGATGCGCAGCCCGGTAAACGAACCCGGGCCCAGGGATACGGCCAGGCCTTCGATGCCTTCCGGCCCCATCCCCGCCTTCCCCAGGCACCAATCGATCAGGGATACCAGCTCGCGGCAGTGCTGCTGCTCCGCTCCCAGCCAGGCCTCGGCCAGCACCGCGTCTTCGGTGACCACCGCAGCTCCCACCGCGGTGCCCCCGGTTTCTATACCTAGGACCCGCACCGGCGTTTCAGCTCCTCCAGGAGCCGGGTGGGCCCTTCGCCCCGGGCCTCGAACCGCAGCACCCGCCGGCTTTCTTCCGAACCCGGCTCAATGTCCACCCACAGGTATTGGGGCGGAAGCAGGGGGCCCAGCTTTTCCGGCCATTCTACCAGAGTTACCCCCCGACCCAGGTACTCGGTCAGGCCGAGATCCCAAACCGCTTCCGGCTCGAGGCGGTACAGATCCAGATGGTAGACGGCCAGCCGGCCCCGGTATTCGTGCACCAGGGTAAAGCTGGGGCTGGTCACCGGCTCGCCGACGCCTAGCCCCCGGGCGATCCCCTGGGCCAGGGTAGTCTTGCCGGCACCCAGGTCCCCGCGCAGGCAGATAACCAGGCCCTCCTGGGCCACCTCGCCCAGGCACCGGCCGACCCGGCGCGTCTCTTCCGGGCTAGAAACCGTTACTCCCCACAAGTGCACCGCTCCCGTCAAGATTGTAGCCGTCTGGGTTATCCCCGGGGCAGTGCAGGCGCCGGAAGCGCCGACCCTTACCCCCCGGCATGGTTCGTCGCCCCCGACCGGAATCCTCCTGCTTCTCAGGAGCAACGGCCCACGGGCGCGCCCAGGTGCTCGGAGATCAGCTGCATGGCGCAGTAGTCCCCGCACATGGAACAGGTTCTTACCTCTTCCCGGTTGTACGCCCGGCGGCCGGTCCGGGCCGCCTCGGGGTCGATGGCCAGGCGGCACTGCTCCTCCCAATCCAGAGCCTTGCGCGCCCGGGACATGGCCCGGTCCCACTCCCAGGCCCCGGGCAATCCCTTGGCCAGATCGGCGGCGTGGGCGGCGATGCGCGCCGCTATTACCCCCTGCCGCACCTCTTCCGGGCCGGGCAGACCCAGGTGCTCGGAGGGAGTGACGTAGCAGAGGAAGTCCGCTCCGGCGGCTGCCGCCAGGGCTCCGCCGATAGCGGCGGCAATGTGGTCGTAACCCGCAGCCACGTCGGTGACCAGCGGCCCCAGTACGTAGAAAGGAGCCTCGCGGCAGAGTTTCTTTTCGAGCTTCACGTTGGCCGCGATGTCCGGCAGGGGCACGTGTCCCGGGCCTTCTACCATTACCTGTACCCCCGCCTCCCGGGCGCGGTCCACCAACTCGCCCAAGACCAGCAGCTCCTGCACCTGAGCCCGATCGGTGGCGTCGGCCACGCTTCCCGGCCGCAGGCCGTCCCCCAGGCTTAAGGTCACGTCGTGGCGGCGGGCGATTTCCAGCAGCCGGTCGTAATGGGCGTAAAGGGGGTTCTCCGCCTGGTGGTGCAGCATCCAGGCCGCCGTGAAGGCCCCGCCCCGGCTGACGATATCTATCAGCCGCCCCTGCCGCGTGAGCCGCTCCAGGCCGGCGGCGGTCAGGCCGCAGTGCACGGTCATGAAGTCCACCCCGTCTGCCGCCTGTTCCTCGATGACGGCGAACAGCTCCTCCACCGTGAGCTTGATCATGGCGCCGTGCTCCTCGCGCGCCCGCACCATGGCCTGGTAAACGGGAACCGTACCCAGGGGCACGGGACAGGCGGCAAGCATCTCCTGCCGGCACCGCACCAGATCCGGGCCGGTGCTGAGATCCATCACCGTGTCCGCGCCTGAGGCCAGCGCCACGGCCAGCTTCTGCTTCTCCTCCTCCAGGGAGCCGGCCAGGGAGGAGGTGCCGAGGTTGGCATTGACCTTGATCCTCACTCCGGCCCCAATGGCGGTAGGCAAAGGCCGGTGCCGCGGGTTTAAAGGCAGTACCACCCGCCCCTCGGCCAGGTTGCGGGCCAGGGTTTCCGGCCCCACACCTTCCCTTTGGGCCGCCTGCTCTACTTCCGGGCTGACCTCGCCCCGCCGGGCCTTTTCCAGCTGGGTCAAGCCGATTCACCTCCCTGTGTAAGCACCGACCGCAGCGCCGCGGTCGCCTCCCTTACGTTATCCGCACCTACCACGGCGCCGATCACGGCCACCGTGTCCGCGCCGGCGGCCAGTACCCGGGCGGCGTTATCCGCGTTGATCCCCCCGATGGCCACCAGGGGCAGGCTCACCCCGGCCCTGACCCGCGCCAAACCCTCCAGGCCCACCACCGGGCCGGCATCCGGCTTGGTGGCGGTGGGAAAAATCGGGCCCAGAGAGACGTAATCGGCTCCGGCTGCCTCGGCCGCCAGGGCCTCCTCAAGAGTATCCACCGAGAGCCCGATGATCCTGCCCGGGCCCAGAAGCCGGCGGGCGGCCTCCAGGGGGAGGTCATCCTGGCCCAGGTGAACGCCGTCGGCGCCCAGGGCCCGGGCTATGTCTGCCCGGTCGTTGACCAGGAAAGGCACCCCCCGGCGGCGGCAGAGTTCCAGCATGTTCCGGCCCACCTCCAGCAGGCGGCGGGCCGGCCAGGTCTTGGCCCGCAGCTGTATGACTTCCGCTCCGCCCGCCAAGACCTCCCCGGTTACCTCCTCCAGGGGCCGCCGACCGGCCACCTCGGCATCCACGATCACGTAAAGCCTACCCAACTTCATGCTCTCACTTCCCGGAATAAAAAATCCCACCTGCCCTCGGTGGGAAAACCGGCGATTCTCCCCGTCCCTCCGCTGGCATTACCCAGATCAGGTTCCAAGGGTTGGCGTCAAGCCTCTCAGCCTTTCGGCACCCCCGGGGTCGTAACCCTGTTCGGCTGGCGTATCCCCACTTTGCCCTGGCCGTCCTCGTTCCCCCGGCACCGGTCGCCTCGCCGGACGGAAGGCCCTTGCGCCCTGCCTTGCGGCGGGTACCGCACCGGCACCCGTCCGCAGCCGGTCCGTACCCGGCAGAACTCTGGGCACCCGGTGAAACCGGAACTGTGGCCAAAACGGGGATATCTCAGCCCGTTACCTATTCGGTTCCTCGCCGCCCGGTGCAGGCGGCAACAAAGGCCCTGAAAAGCCTCAGCTGCCTATCGTCCCGCTCCCACATCCTCTCCGGGTGCCACTGTACCCCCACCACGAAGCCCCGGTCTACCGCCTCTACCGCCTCCACCACCCCGTCCGCCGCGTGCGCACTTGCTCTGAAACCCGGGGCCACCCGCCGCAGCGCCTGGTGATGGAAGGTGTTTACCCGCAGTTCTTCGCAACCGTAGATCCGGGCCACCAGACTGCCCGGCACGAGCCTCACCTTATGCGTACCGTACCAGTCCGGCGCCTCCTGCTCGTGCTGCAGAGCCCGTGGATATTCCCGGTTCAGGTCCTGATACAGGTCACCGCCGGCGAATACGTTCAGCACCTGTACCCCCCGACAGATGGCCAGGATCGGCTTGTCGCGTCCCACCACCTGCTCCAGCAATGCCAGCTCAAAACGGTCTCGTTCCGGGCAGATGGTCCGCGAGCCCCGTGGTTCGGCCCCGAAGTACACCGGGTCCAGGTCCGGCCCGCCGGAAAGCATGAGTCC
Source organism: Clostridia bacterium (assembly GCA_024653205.1). Taxonomy (NCBI): domain Bacteria; kingdom Bacillati; phylum Bacillota; class Clostridia; species Clostridia bacterium. Next base: position 24,183 of record JANLFO010000023.1, read on the forward strand.
GTCGATCGCTTCCGCCGCCCCCGGAGCCAGGACCGGATCGAGAGGAGGGAGCACCACCGGCAGGCCTCCGGCGGCCGCTATTGCCGCCGGGTAACCCCGGTGCAACACCGCCCGGGTACGGTCCGGGTCGAACCCGGCGGTTATGCCCACTACCGGCCTCATGACGCCGCCACCTAGAGCTCCACCAGACCCAGGCTCACCTCGATGGCGTGGTTTACCTTAAGCATGGTCTCCTCGTCCAAGAAGGAGACTTTCTGCTTAAGCCGGCTCTTGTCGATGGTCCTTATCTGTTCCAGCAGGATGACCGAATCCCTCTCTAACCCGCTCCGGTCGGCGGCAATCTCCACGTGAGTGGGGAGCTTGGCTTTGTTTATCTGGGAGGTAATGGCAGCCACAATGGTGGTGGGACTGTACTGGTTACCGATGTCGTTCTGAATGACAAGCACGGGCCGGGTGCCACCCTGCTCGGAGCCCACTACCGGATTCAGTTGGGCGTAAAATATGTCCCCGCGACGCACCAGCATGTTCGTTCCTTGCGGCCGGCTACAGAGAGGCGAAGTCGGCCTCGTAGCGGCCTTGCGCCTCTTCCTCCAACACGTAGTGCTCCTGGGCCAGGGCCAGGTTCAGGGAGGCCATTTCCTGGTAACCGCGTTTCATCTGCTCGCGCACGCTGCGCTTCTTCCTCTCCGCTATATATACTCTCATGGCCTCGCGAATGAATTCGCTGCGGTTCCGCCGGTCCACGGCTGCCAGGCCGTCCACTTCCTCCAGAAGGCTTTGCGGCAGGCTGATCATGATACGCCGAACCCCTGGCACAAAAGCACCCCCCGGCCGGGTTAAAGGTAAAAGTCTATACCAGATTATATACGCTGGAGCCAGCATAGGCAAGCAAAACCAACACCGACTTATTTGCTTCGTGCAGTTATTGCGGTTAAGGAGTACGTCTGGCGCGGCAGTTGCCATTGGTGGGGTCCCCGTCCGAACAGATCGTAGACGGCGTTGAGGATGACCCTGGCCGACCTACCCAGTTCGAGCTCACTGCGGTACAATGCACGAATTACGTCCTTCCACTTAGTCGCCTCTCGAGGTCCAACTAGTAGGCCTTGATCACCCTTAGTTTAGGGTGGGGAACATACTGGAAATCGTCGGGGTTGGTAGTGTAAAGCGGCAGGTCCCTGACTATCGCCGTAGCGGCTATGTAGCAGTCCTCAATGTGGTGCGTCCGGTATTCCGCCGACATCCGGCTGAGATAGCCGGCAACCGCGGCGATCCGTCGCGTAGTGGCTATGAAGTGGCAAATTCGCGGCAGGTACGTTGTGATCCGATGCTCTTCCTGAAGCGACTGAGGATATTGCAGCAACTCCTTAAACGTATGGACCGATATGTAGAGATCGATATTAGACCGTAAGGCGCCCTCGATGAGTGCTACCGCTATAGCCGATTGAACGGCCTGATGACCCTTCAGGCGGCTCTTGCGCCTGGCGCGGAAGTAATCCACCAACACGCCGGTATCGAGAAGGATCCGATCATGCATACTCCCGGCGGTCGAAGAAAGAAGTGTCCTTGTTTGCCCACATCCCACGAAGCTTCCGGGCCGCCTTTAATCTGTCCCTGGGAGTCAAGCGCGCAACTACTCGGGTTACTCGCACATAGCCTCTTCTCCTTGCCTTACGGGTTTTCATTTTCCTCCTCCTCGATGGCCTTGATCAGCCTGGGCCATATTAAGCCAGTTGCAATATCGCCTAGACGCCCATGCCGCGGTGCGGCGCCAGCAGAAGAATGAAAATGGCACTGCCCGGCCTATTGCTACATTGAAGCTAGGGCTTGTATAACCGGGGAACCCGGGGGCCTACCTGGCAGAGTACCTCGTAGCTGATGGTGCCCATCTTCTCCGCCAGTTCTTCCACGGGCAAACTAGTCTCACCCTGGCGGCCGAAAAGCACTGCCTCGTCTCCTTCGGCCGCCTCCGGCACGTCGGTCACGTCCACCAGGATGTGGTCCATGCACACCCGCCCTACCACCGGTGCCCGGCGGCCCCGGACCAGGACTTCCGCCCGGTTGGAGAGCAGGCGGCCGTAGCCGTCGGCGTAGCCCACGGGCAGGGTGGCGATGCGGCTGGGGCGGGAGGTAACAAAGGTGCGGCCGTAGCTCAGGGGGGTGCCTCCGGGCACCTCCTTGAGGAAGACTATGCGCGCCTTGAAGGACATGGCGGGTACCAGGCGTACCGGAAGCCTGCGGCCGCCTTCTCCGGGGTAGAGGCCGTAAAGGGCCAGTCCGGGTCTGACCAGGTCGAGGTGGGTCTGGGGGAAAAGCAGGGTGGCAGCACTGTTGGCGGCGTGCCGAAAGGCAAAACGCAGGCCCCCCTTCTCCAGTTCCCTCAACACCTCGCGGAAACGCCCATGCTGCTCCAGCGTGAAGGAGGGGTCCGGCTCATCCGCGCAGGCAAAGTGGGTGAAGATGCCCTCGGGCTCCAACTCCGGGTGACCCAGGGCCTCGATGATCTCCTGCACCCCGCGGTTCTCCCAGGAGAAACCCAGGCGCCCCATACCGGTATCCACCTTGACGTGTACCTTGACCCGCCGGCCCGCCTCTCTGGCCGCCCGCACCAGATCGGGCACCTGCCGGGGACTGTAGAGGGTAAGGCTTACCTCCCGGCGGATGGCCTCGGCCATCACCCGCGGCGGGGTGTGGCCCAAGACCAGTACCGGCAAATTCAAACCCAGTTCTCTCAGCCGGAAAGCTTCTTCCGGCACGGCCACCGCCAGCCATTCGGCCCCGGCTGCGGCCACGGTACGGGCCACCTCGTCCAGACCGTGGCCGTAGGCGTTGGCCTTCACCACGGCCATTATTTTGACCGCCGGTCCGATCAGCCGGCGGATCTCGCCCAGATTATGGACTATGGTCTTCAGGTCCACTTCCGCCCATACCGGGCGGAAGGAAGCATCGGGCATCTAGTCTACTCCTTCCGTTTGCTTGAGCACCCGCGGCAGGTAGGCCAGAAGGTCGCCGGCGGTAAGAGCCCGCTGGCCCCGTTCGGCGAGCGCGGCGTCGCCGGCGGCGCCGTGAAGGTGGGCGGCCGCGGCCGCCGCCTCTTCGGCCGGCATCCCCTGGGCCAGAAAACCGGAAATGATGCCGGTAAGTACGTCCCCGCTGCCACCGGTGGCCATGCCGGGGTTACCCGTGGCTATGAGGTAGGTGGCTCCGGAGGGCGAGGCCACCACCGTACGGGCCCCCTTGAGCACCACCGTTACCCCCCAGTCGCGGGCCGCCCGCTCGGCGGTGCCGATACGGTCTTCCTGGACCCGGGCGGAACTGGTTTCCAGCAGCCGGGCCATTTCGCCCGGATGCGGGGTCAGTACCGCCGGCACCCGGACTTCGCGCAGCACGCCCAGGTGGCCGGCCAGGGCGTTGAGCCCGTCGGCATCCAGCACCAGGGGGCAGCGCAGGCGGGGGAGGAGCTGGCGGACCAGGCTCTGCGTGCCCGGGTGCCTGCCCAGGCCCGGACCGAGGGCCACGGCCTGGCAGCGCCGGGAGAACTCTTCTACGGCGGCCAGGGCCTCGGAACCCTGCAGTACCTCGCCCCCGGGTAAGGGCAGGGTCATGACCTCCAGCGTTTTCTCTTCCAGCACGGAATGGAGGGCGGCCGGAACCGCCGCCGTGACCAGGCCCGCCCCGCTGCGCAGCGCCCCCTCGGCGGCCATTACCACCGCCCCGGTCAGGCCGGGAGAGCCTCCCACCACCAGCACGTGGCCGTAGTCGCCCTTGTGGCTCCAGGGTCGGCGGGGCCGCAGTCTTTCCCGCACCCACTCCTCGGTGACCAGTTCCCGGTTCAGCGGCTGGGCACCTACCAGAGCCTGCGGAATGCCTATGTCCGCCACCACCACCCGACCCACGTGCGCCGCTCCCGGATACAGGTAAAGACCCAGCTTGGGCAGGGCAAAGGTCACGGTATAGGTGGCGGAAACGCAGGGCCCGTTTACCCGCCCGGTGTCCGCCTCCAGGCCCGAAGGCAGGTCCACGGCCGCCACCGGCACCCGCGACTGGGACAGCATCTCGATAACCCTGGCCGCCAGGCCCGAGGCCGCGCCCCTAAAGCCGGTTCCGTAGATGGCGTCTACAGCCAGCTCGGCGTAAAGGAGCGACACGTCCACCCTCTGCAGATCCTTGTCCTCCAGCAGCGGGAAGAGCTTCCCCCCCATCTTCTGATAGATGGCCAGGTTTACCGCTGCGTCGCCCCGCACCTCCTCCGGCCGGGCCAGGAGGAAAACCTTCACCTCGGCTCCGGCATTGAGCAGGTGGCGCCCCACCACCAGCCCGTCCCCGCCGTTATTGCCCTTTCCGGCGAAGATCAGAACCCGTCTTCCCCGCAGATGCTCGGAGAAATGGCGGCGGATCACCTCCAGCACCCGCAGGCCGGCGTTTTCCATCAGGAGCAGGGTGGGTATCCCGTACTCGCTGCTGCTGAGCCGGTCCAATCGACCCATTTCCTCGGCCGTTACCAGTTTCACGCTCTTACCCCCTCTCGGCCACCACCACGGCCAGGGCGTAGTCGCGGCCGTGGCTGAGCGACAGGTGCCAGGATGCGACGCCGAGTTCGGCCGCCCGCCGGCGCGCCGCACCTTCCAGCCGCAGGATGGGCCTGCCCGCCGCATCGGTCCTGACCTCGATGTCCGACCAGCGACACGAGCCTAAACCTACGCCCAGGGCCTTGAGCACCGCCTCCTTGGCCGCCAGGCGCGCCGCCAGCGAGGCCGCCGGCCGGCCCCGGGCCAGGCAGTACTCCTGCTCGGCCGCAGTGAAAAGCCGGCGGAGAAAGCGGGCGCCGTACCGTCGCCAGGCCCGCTCCACGCGCTCGATCTCCACCAGGTCCACGCCCACGCCGCCTACCGGGGACACCGTTCTCCCTCCGGCTACTCCACGGTAACGCTCTTGGCCAGGTTCCGGGGCTGGTCCACATCGCAGCCCCTGGCCACGGCGGCGTGGTAGGCCAGAAGCTGCAGGGGCACCACCGCCACCGCCGGTGCCAGCCAGCCCGGACATTCGGGCAGGGCCAAGACCGCGTCCGCCACTTCGGACCAGACTCCGCGGTCCGAACCGGGAGCCAGGGCCACCAGGTAGCCGCCCCGGGCCTTGACCTCCTTGGCGTTGCTTATGATCTTGTCCCGCAGCTCCGACTGCGTGGCCACCGCCACCACCGGCACTCCCTGCTCGATGAGTGCCAGAGGACCGTGCTTTAGTTCACCGGCAGCATAGGCTTCGGCGTGAAGGTAGGAAATCTCCTTCAGCTTGAGTGCTCCTTCCATGGCTACCGGATAGTCAAGCCCCCGGCCGATGAAAAAACAATTAGGGTGAAGGCCGAAGGCCGGGACCAACTCCTGCACCCGGCCGGACAGTTCCAGCACCTCTTCTATGCGGGCGGGCAAACCGTCCAACAGGCCCACCCGTTCCCCGTCGTCGGTCCGGTCCGGACGGCGGACCCGGCGGAGGTAAAGAGCCAGCAAGGTAAGCACCAGCAGCTGCGTTACGAAGGCCTTGGTGGAGGCCACGGCGATTTCCGGACCCGCGCGGGTATAGAGCACCGCCTCGGCCTCCCGGGCGATGGAACTGCCCACTACGTTCACCACGCCCAGAGTAAATGCACCCCGCCTGCGGGCTTCCCTCAGGGCCGCCAAAGTATCGGCCGTTTCACCCGACTGGCTCACCAACACCACCAGGGTCCGGGGCCCGATTAGGGGGTTACGGTAACGAAACTCCGAGGCCAGTTCGGCCTGTGCCGGCAGCCCGGCCAGGGCCTCGATCAGCCTCTGGCCCACCAGGCCGGCGTGGTAGGCGGTGCCGCAGGCCACTATGACCGCCTTATCCACTTCCGACAGCCGCCCGGAGTAGGAGCCCAGTTCCGGGAGCAGAACCTGCCCGGCCTGGTGGTCGAGCCGGCCTCGCAGAGCGTCCCGGGCCGCCTGCGGCTGCTCGTGGATCTCCTTCAGCATGAAGTGGGGGTAGCCGCCCTTTTCCGCCGCCTGAGGTTCCCAGTTTACGAAGAAGACCTCCTTTTCTGCCGGACGTCCCCGCAAGTCCAGCACCCGCACCTCGTCCCGGTGCAGGTCTGCCGCTTCGTAGTCGGAAAGCACCAGCGTCCGCCGGGTATGGGGGAGGAGGGCGGGAATGTCCGAGGCCAGGAAGTTCTCGCCGTCGCCCAACCCCACCACCAGGGGGCTGTCCTTGCGCAGGGCGACAATCCGGCCCGGTTCGGCCTGGCAGATTACCGCCAAGGCATACGACCCCTCCAGCCGTCCTGCCGCCTCCAGCACCGCTTCCAGCAGGTCGCCCTGATAATAATGCTCCACCAGGTGGGGAAGGACTTCGGTATCGGTATCGGAAACCAGGCGGTGACCTTCGGCGGCAAGCCACCGGCGCAGTTCACCGTAATTCTCGATGATGCCGTTATGCACCACCGCCACGCGCTGCCCGCAGTCGGTATGCGGATGGGCGTTGCAGTCCGTGGGCTCGCCGTGCGTGGCCCACCGGGTGTGTCCGATCCCCAGGCTTCCGCTCAGCCGGGGTAGCTGCTGCAGCGTCCGTCCCAAGCGTTCCAGCTTGCCCGCCGACTTTACCACCTTGATGCCCTGGCCGTCAAGAACCGCCAGGCCTGCCGAATCGTATCCTCGGTATTCCAGGCGGCGCAGGCCGTCCAGCAAGATAGAAACCGCGTCCTGCCCGCCGACGTATCCCACAATACCGCACATCGCCGGGTAATCCTCCTTCCTGTCCGCCCAAAGGGAGTCCTCGCCCTCGCCTTCGGGATTGCTTCTCCCCAGATCTCTCCAGAGCGTATCGGGATTCCCGGCCTCACCTGGTGCCCTTTGTTCCCCGATTGCTCGGGGGTTTTGTAGCACCGCTTACGGCCGTGAGCGGCCGAGGGGCATCCGCCGAATACTTCGATTAACCCCTTCCTCGTCAACCCGGGTCGGTTCCTGAGTTGTCCCCAGTTTCCGCCGACAGTCCTGGTTTCCCCGAGTACCTAAAGCCTCGCCGGGCACCGAACTCGGCGAGAGCAAGGGTGGAGGCGGGCCGAAGGCCACGGATGGCCGAAGCCGCGCCGGCGCCACGGATGGCGCCTAAGCGGGGAGCCCGTCGGAGCCCGAAGCTCGAGCCCTAGTTCGGTCGGCGAAGCGACCGGTACGAGGGGAAACAGGACTGCCGGCGAGGAAAAGGTGGGATCCGGCGCGGGAACGGAGCCTGCGGTTGACAGCGTTGGGCCGAGGTGATAACATTTACAGGTGTGTGCCGGAGGGAGCCAGGAATGGATTACGAAAGGCTTAGGCAGGCTCGCAAACGTATTGTGGGCACCAAGCAGACCACCAAGGCCGTCCAGCGCAATCAGGTCAAGGTGGTATACGTGGCGGCAGATGCCGAGGAGAAGGTCGTAGGTCCGCTCTTGGCCCTCTGCAAGGAGAAAAACGTGGAGGTAATAACCGTAGACTCCATGGCCGAGCTGGGCAAGGCCTGCGGTATACAGGTAGGCTCTGCAGCGGCAGCTATTTTGGAAGAGGCGGAGAGTCAGGCATAGATAGGGGGTGCAGGGATTGCCCACCATACAGCAACTGGTACGCGAGAGCCGGGAAAAGGTAGAGCGTAAGTCGTCTGCGCCGGCGCTGAAGGGTTCACCGCAGAAGCGCGGAGTGTGCACGCGGGTATATACCACCACGCCGAAGAAGCCCAATTCGGCACTCCGCAAGGTGGCGCGGGTGAGGCTCACCAATGGAGTAGAGGTGACCGCCTACATTCCCGGGATTGGACACAACCTGCAAGAGCACTCGGTGGTGCTGGTGCGGGGCGGACGGGTTAAGGATTTGCCCGGCGTGCGCTACCACATCATCCGGGGTACTTTGGATGCGGCGGGAGTGCAGAACCGTTTTCGCGGTCGCTCCAAGTACGGGGCCAAGCGTCCGAAGAAGAAATAGGCAAGGAGGAAAAACCGATGCCGCGTAGAGGTCCGGCACGCAGGCGAGAGGTAGAGCCAGATCCCAAATACAACAGCGTGAAAGTAGCCAAGCTCATCAACCAGGTAATGAAGGACGGCAAGAAGAGCCTGGCGCAGAAAATCTGCTATCGAGCCTTTGAGATTCTGGAGGCCAAGACCGGGCGTCACGCGCTGGAGGTGTTCGAGCAGGCTCTCAAGAACACCATGCCGGTTCTGGAGACCAAGTCGCGCCGGGTAGGCGGGGCTACCTACCAGGTACCGGTGGAGGTGCGGCCGGACCGGCGCCAGACGCTGGCCATTCGCTGGATCGTGAGTTACGCCCGTGAGCGTTCGGGAAAGAGCATGGAGGAGAAACTGGCTGCGGAATTGTTGGACGCCGCCAACGGTACCGGTGGGGCGGTGAAGAAGCGCGAGGACACCCACCGCATGGCCGAGGCCAACCGGGCCTTTGCCCATTACCGCTGGTAGGACCCCAGGCTGCGGCCGGGGCAAAAGGAGGTGAGTATAGGTGCGTGAGTATCCCCTGGAGCGAATGCGGAACATAGGTATTATGGCCCATATAGACGCCGGGAAGACCACAACTACCGAGCGGATCCTGTACTACACCGGTCGGGTGCACAGAATGGGAGAAGTGCACGACGGTGCGGCCACCATGGACTGGATGGTGCAGGAACAGGAGCGGGGCATCACTATTACTTCGGCCGCCACTACCTGTCTGTGGAAAGAATGCTGCATTAATATCATTGATACGCCCGGGCACGTGGACTTTACCGTGGAGGTTGAACGCTCCCTGCGCGTGCTGGACGGGGCGGTGGCCATTTTTTGCGCCGTGGGTGGCGTGGAGCCGCAGTCGGAGACGGTATGGAGGCAGGCGGACCGTTACCGGGTTCCGCGGATAGCTTATATAAACAAGATGGATCGAGTAGGGGCGGACTTCTTCCGGGTGGTCACCATGATGGTCGGCCGCCTGGGAACCAATCCGGTACCCGTACAGCTTCCTCTCGGCAAGGAAGAAGGATTCCGGGGCGTAATCGATCTTATTCGGAGGCAGGCGGTGGTGTGGACGGACGAACTGGGCCTGGAGTATCATGAGGAGCCCGTTCCGGAAGAATACCGGGAACTGGTAGAGGAGTACCGCAATCGCCTGCTGGAGATCGTGGCCGAAAGTGAGGAGGGGTTGCTGGTCAAGTACCTGGAGGGCGAGGAATTAACCGAGGAGGAAATCAAGCGGGGCCTGCGTAAGGCCACCCTGGAGCTTAAGGCCGTGCCGGTCTTATGCGGTTCCTCCTTCAAGAACCGGGGCGTACAGCCGCTTCTGGACGCGGTGGTAAGCTATCTCCCGGCTCCCACGGACGTGGCCGCGGTTAGAGGTAGGGATCCCGAGACCGGAGAGGAAGAGGCGCGTTTGAGCAGCGACGACGAGCCTTTGAGCGCCCTGGCCTTCAAGATTATGGCCGACCCTTATGTGGGCAAGCTGACCTTCATTCGCGTGTACTCGGGAACCCTCAAGGCCGGATCCTATGTGTACAACTCCACCAAGGGCAGGCGCGAGCGGGTCGCCCGGGTGCTGCGCATGCATGCCAACCACCGGGAGGACGTGGGTCAGGCCTTTGCCGGAGACATCGTGGCCGTGGTGGGCCTCAAGGATACCACTACCGGCGATACCCTCTGCAGCCAGGAGGACCCCATTCTTCTGGAATCCATGCAGTTCCCGGAACCGGTTATCTCCGTGGCCATCGAGCCCAAGACCAAGGCAGACCAGGAGAAGATGGGGCTGGCTCTGCAGAGGCTGGCCGAGGAGGATCCCACCTTTCGGGTCCATACCGATCCGGATACCGGCGAGACTCTCATCTCCGGCATGGGCGAGCTGCATCTCGAGATCCTGGTGGATCGACTTACCCGAGAGTTCAACGTCCAGGCCAGGGTGGGCCGGCCGCAGGTGGCCTACAAGGAAACTATCACCCGGCCGGCGCGGGCAGAAGGCAAGTTCATCCGGCAAACCGGTGGCAGGGGGCAGTACGGTCATATCTGGCTGGAAATCAGTCCCCAAGAACGAGGCCGGGGGTTCAGCTTCGAGAGTAAGATCGTGGGCGGCGTTGTACCCAGGGAATACCTGCCCGCCGTGGAAGTCGGGGTTCGAGAAGCCATGGACACCGGAGTACTGGCCGGTTTCCCGATGATAGATGTGGCAGTGAAGGCAGTGGACGGCTCCTATCACGAGGTAGACTCCTCGGAGATGGCCTTTAAGATCGCCGGCTCTTTGGCCTTTAAGGAGGCAGCGCGCAAAGCCCATCCGGTACTCCTGGAACCGGTAATGCAAGTGGAGGTGGTGGTGCCGGAAGAATACATGGGCGACGTGCTTGGAGACCTGAATGCCCGGCGCGGGCAGATAGAGGGATTGGAAGAGCGGGGTAACGTCCAGGTTATTCGGGCCAGGGTGCCCCTGGCCGAGATGTTCGGCTACGCCACCGACCTGCGATCACTCACCCAGGGCCGGGCTACCTACGTGATGCAGTTCGATCGCTACGAGGAGGTTCCCGTGGCTCTGGCGGAAGAAATAATGGCCAAGAGGAGGTAAGCGAAGATGGGGAAGCAGAGATTTGAGCGGACGAAGCCGCATGTGA
>JANLFO010000024.1:0-18711 GCA_024653205.1 Clostridia bacterium
GTGGCACATGATACGGGCCTTGGAGCCGCTATTAGCCGAAGAGAAGGAGTGCTCCTTTGAGCTACTGATGGAGCACCTGGAAACGATCCAGCGCAACACCATCGAGGTCACCGGCCAGCAGTTCAACCTCACCACCCAGCCCGACGAACTGCACCGCCGCATCTTTGCCTACCTGGGCCTACCTCTGCCGTAGCCACCAGGCTGAAATCTCGCCTGACCGCAAACCCAACTGCCCCAACGCATTCACCCGCCAATGCCCCGGGAACTTCCGCTTAAAGTACAAAAACGGAACCCCTGTTTGTCATACCAGAACAATCTCTTTATTACCCGCCGTCAAACCGTTGGGTCCCAGAAAAGATAGGGCCGGAGGTCCTATTGTTTGACAGAAGATGACTTGGTAGAATAGGAAGCGACAGGAAACGACGGCCAGCCTGCCGGGAAGAGGAGGTTGAAAAGTTTGAACAAACGTGAGCTCATTGCCCGGGTAGCCGCGGCTACCGGGCTGGAGAAAAAGGCGGTCCGGGTTGGGGTGGAAGCACTGCTGGCCACGGTTAAGGACTGCCTGGGCCAGGGAGAAAAGGTCAAGCTGGTCGGCTTCGGGACTTTCCGGACCGCCCACCGCAAGCCGCGTCCGGCAGTTAACCTGAAGACCATGGAGAAGGTGATGTTGCCCGCCCGCCGGGTGGTGACTTTCTCTCCGGGCATCCCCCTGAAGCAGAATCTAAACCGCTAGGAGACCACCCGGCAGGCTGGCCTCCTAACTTCTTGTCTGACCGGAACCATACACCACGTACTTGATGGTGGTGAGGGCCTCCAGGCCCATGGGGCCCCGGGCGTGAAGCTTCTGGGTGCTGATGCCGATCTCGGCTCCGAACCCGTACTGGTACCCGTCGGTAAAGCGGGTAGAGGCGTTGGCGTAAACGGCGGCGGCGTCCACCTGCTGCAGGAATTGCCGCGCCCGGGCGTAGCTGTTGGTCACGATGGCCTCCGAATGCTTGGTACCGTAGCGGTTGATGTGTTCGATGGCCTCTTCCAGACTATCTACCACCTTGACCGCCAGGATCAGATCCAGGTACTCCGTGGCCCAGTCCTCCTCCGTAGCTTCCTTCATGGAGGGTACCAGTTCCCGGCTGCGGGGACAGCCCCGCAGTTCCACTCCCAATTCCGTGAGACGGGCCGCCACCACCGGAAGCCAGCTCGGGGCCATCTCCCGGTGCACCAGAAGGGTTTCCATGGCGTTGCACACTCCGGGCCGCTGGGTCTTGGCGTTTATCACGATGTTCGTGGCCATCTCCGGATCGGCGTCCTGGTCCACGTAGACGTGACAGTTCCCCACCCCGGTCTCGATCACCGGCACGGTGGCGTTCTCCACCACGGTGCGGATCAAGCCCGCGCCCCCGCGGGGGATCAAGAGATCCAGGTACTCGCGCATCCTGAGCATTACGTTGACCGCCTCGCGGTCGGTGGTTTCCACCAGCTGGATCGCGCCCGCCGGCATTCCCTCCGCTTCCGCCGCCCCGGCTATCACCCTGGTTATCGCGGCATTGGAGTTTATGGCCTCGGAACCCCCGCGCAGCAGGACCGCGTTCCCGGTCTTGAGGCACAGCCCGGCGGCGTCCACGGTAACGTTGGGCCGGGCTTCGTAAATAATGCCTATCACCCCGATGGGTACCCGCTGCCGCCCGATCTGCAGGCCGTTAGGCCGGGTCCACATGGAGGTAACCTCCCCCACCGGGTCGGGCAGGGCGGCAATGGCCCGCAGCCCGTCCGCCATCTCTCTTACCCGGGCGGGGTTGAGCAGCAGGCGGTCCAGCAGGGCGCGGCTTAAGCCCTTCTCCCGCCCCGCGGCCATATCCTTCTCGTTGGCCGCCAGGATTTCCCCTTCCCGCTCCTCCAGCGCCCGGGCCATGGCCAATAGCGCCCGGTCCTTTACCTGCGCGGACAGACCGGCCAGCAGGTAGGCGGCCTCCTTGGCCCGTCTTCCCTTGCTCAACACCTCTTCGGCAACCGACATGGCTTTCCCCTCCTCACCGGTATCGCTAGAGATCCGCATTTGGCCGTGGGGCGGGCCCGGGTGCTCCCCGTTCGTACTGTCACCTCGCCGAACGAGCTACGGCTCAGGCTTCGCGCTCCGGCGGGCTGCCGGCGGAGGCGCCGTCCATGGCGCCCCGCCGCTCCGGCCGTCCGTGGCCTCCGGCCCGCCTCCGCGCTCGCCCTCGCCGAGTTCGGTGCCCGGCACGCTCTAGGTACTCGGGGGAAACCCGGACTCCCGGCGGAGGCCCGAAAGAACCAGAAACTCCACCTGGTGCCGCAGCTACGGTGTAAGCAACCCTTCTTCCTTGAGGCTGACGTAGCGGCCGTCCCCTATGATCACGTGGTCCAGCACGGCGATCCCCAGAATCCCGCCCGCCTGCACCAGGCGCCTGGTTACCTCCACGTCTTCCGCGCTGGGAGCGGGATCGCCGCTGGGATGGTTATGTACCAGGATTACCGCCGCGGCGCTGTGCATTACCGCCCGTTTGAAGACCTCGCGGGGGTGCACCAGGGAAGAATTCAGGCTGCCCACGGAAATGGTGTCCAGGTGCACGAGCTGGTTCTTGGTGTTGAGGGAAAGGGTCCGGAAGTGCTCCCGGTCCAGGTAGCGCATATCCTCCATTACCAGCGCCGCCACGTCCGCCGGAGAGCGCACCTGCGGTCTGCCTGCCTGCGCGGCCCGCGAGAGCCGGCGGCCCAGCTCCACCGCCGCCTTAACCTGCGCCGCCTTGGCCGGCCCGACCCCCTTTACCGCCGCCAGTTCCTCCAGGCTGACCTGGGCCAGATACCTCAAGCCCCGCGGCCGGGCCAGCAGCCTCTGCGCCAGTTCCAGCGCGCTTTCCCGGGACCAGCCGGTGCGGAGGAGAATGGCCAGAAGTTCGGCGTCCGAAAGCGCCTCCGGCCCCACCCGGGCCATGCGCTCCCTGGGCCGCTGCTCCTCCGGCAAGGCCTTGATACCCACCCGGTAGCCCGGCACCTCCTCCGGCGTCGGCCGGGAAACCGCCTCGGCGGCCGCCGACGCGCCCGTCCCCTCGCCTACGGCCGGAGCCCCGCCCGGTTCGGGATCCGGGGACCGGCCACCTCGCCGGATCAACCCCTCACCCGCGCCGGGGATACCCGGCCGGCCCGGCCGTCGGTTTCTTCCCCTCCTGCCCGTTCCTCGGCCCTGCTCCTCTTCCACCTTTCTCCCTCCCGCCCGTCGTTGCCCGCCCGGCCCGGCGGGAAACCAGGGCTTCCCGCCGAGCAACCCGCAGCACGGTCAGCGTCCCAGCACCTTCACGCCGAAGTGGGCCAGCATCTCCGCCAGCCGGGCCAGAGGCAGGCCCACCACGTTGAAGTAGCACCCCTCGATCCGGCGGACGAGCACCGCCCCCAGCCCCTGCACCCCGTAGGCGCCGGCCTTGTCCAGGGGCTCGCCGCTGGCCACGTAGGCTTCGATCTCCTCCGGACGCAGGCGGCGGAAGGTAACCAGAGTTTCCTCGTGATCCACCAGGGCTTCCCCGTCGGCGGCATTCAGCACCGCCACCCCGGTCAGCACCCGGTGGGTGGCGCCGCTCAGCCGCCGCAGCATCTCCCCGGCCTCTTCCGGGCCGGAGGGCTTGCCCATCACTTCCTCTTCCAGGACCACCACGGTATCCGCGCCGATGACCAGCCCCGCCTCCAGGCCTTCTGCGGCGGAACGGGCCTTGGCCAGCGCCAGCAAACGCACCGCCCCGGCCGGCTCGCCGCCGAGGTAGCCCTCCTCTTCCAGCCGGGGAGGGATCACGGTAAACGACAGCCCCAGCTGGGAAAGCAGCATCCGGCGTCGCGGCGAGGCCGAGGCCAGATACAGGGGAGGCAGACCGTCCACGGCATTCACTCCTCCGGCCGGTTCCCGGCCGCCGCCAGCCCGGGCCTTTCCCCTTCCGCCCGCCGGACCAGACCGAAGCTCAACACTTCCAGGTGAACCGAAAGGTCCACGTTGCGCACCAGCACCGGTTCGGGCACGCTGATGTACTGCGGGGCGAAATTGAGAATGCCCCGGATGCCCGCGGCCACCAGGAGGTCGGCCACCGGCTGGGCCTGGTCTGCCGGCACGCAGATGACACCGATCGACGCCCCTACCTGCCGGACCACCTCGGGCAGCCGCTCCAGGCCGTAGACGGGAAGGCCGTTCAGGATCCGGCCCACCTTGGCCGGGTCGCGGTCGAAAAGCGCCCGGATCAGGAATCCCCGCCGGGCAAAACCCCGGTAGGAGGCCAGGGCGGAACCCAGGTTCCCCACGCCCACTACCACCACCGACCACGGTGTGGACAGGCCCAGGATTTTTAGAATCTGGGCGTTCAGTGTTTTAACCCCGTAGCCTACCCCCCGGGTGCCGAATTCCCCAAAGTAGGCCAGGTCCTTGCGCACCTGGGCGGCACTCACGCCTACGGCCTGGGCAATTTCTCCGGAAGAAACGGTAGGAACACCCTGCTGTTCCAGCCGGGCGAGATACCGGGAATAAATGGACAGGCGGACCACCGTAGCCTCGGGAATCTTCGGGTTCTTCATGTCTTGCCCCCTCGGTTAATTACGCCGGGTCACGCCCTGATCACCAGGTCCCGGCCTGCGGCGCGAGCCGCGCCCACCAGGTAAAACGAACCGGTAACCAGCACCAGATCCTGCTCCTCGGCCAGGCCCATGGCCAGGTCCAGCGCCTTTCCTATTTCCGGCTCCACGTGAACCGGCCTCCCGTAGGCTGCGGCCAGCTCCGCCACCTTCTCCCAGTCACCCGCCCGGGGGCTCAGGGGCCGCGTAACCACCACCGCCGCCGCCGGGGGAACCAGCCGGTCCACCACCGCCTCCCTGTCTTTGTCCGCCAGCAGCCCGATTACCAGTACCAGGCGCCGGTAGGCCAGAGTTTCGAGCGCCCGGCGCAGGGAGAAGGCGGCGTCCGGATTGTGGGCCACGTCAAACGCCAGGACCGGACGGGTGGGCCAGAGTTCGAGCCTCCCCGGCCAGCGCACTGCGGCCAGGCCCCGGGCCACCGCTTCCGGGCCCAGGCGGTACCCGTGGTAACGGTTGAGAACCTCCGCCACCAGGACCGCGGTGGCAGCGTTCACCACCTGGTGCGGGCCCAGGAGGGGCAGGAACAGCCCGGGGTACTCCCGGCCCATCACTGCCAGCGAAATCAACTGACCCGGCCCGGACCCGTTCCCCTCTCCGGGGGCCGACCGCGCTTCTCTCACCTGCGTTTCGTCCTGCACCGCGAAGAGCCTGGCCCCCGCCTCGCGGCATCGTTCCTCTATGACCTCCCTGGCCCGGCCCTCGGCGGCGGTGACCGCGTAACCTCCGGGCTTGATTATTCCCGCTTTGGTGCGGGCCACCGCCTCCACGGTAGGGCCCAAATACTCCAGGTGGTCGTGCCCCACGTTGGTAATCACGCTCACCAGGGGCTGGGGCACGGCATTGGTGGCGTCGTGCTCCCCGCCCATGCCCACTTCCATCACCGCCACCTCGGCCCCGAGTTCCCGGAAGTAGACCCAGGCCATGGCGGTCAGGATCTCGAACTCCGTAGGCTCCTCGCCCTCCGCCGCCACGGCCTCCGCCGCCGGCCTCACCCTCTCCACCAGCCGGGCAAAGTCACCCTCGCTGACGGGCCGGCCGTCCACCAGATAGCGCTCGGTATAGGATTCAAGGTGGGGGGAAGTAAAAAGGCCGGTACGATAACCGGCCGCCTCCAGTATGCCGGCAACCATGGCCGCGGTTGAGCCCTTGCCGTTGGTCCCGCCGACGTGCACCACCGGAAGGGTCAGGTGCGGGTCGCCCAGGCGGCGCAGCAGCCGCCGGATGCGTTCCAGCCCCAGGTTTACCCCCAGCCGTCCGCGGCTCTCCAGGTAATCTACTGCTTCGCGGTAGTCCAAAGTCCCGCCTCCCCACACCCGACCGGCGGACACCCGCTTTTCCTTCCCGGCAGTCCCGGTTTCTCCCCGCACCGGCCGCCGGCTAGCCCAGGACGGCCAGGCGCTCCCGCAGCGCCTGCTCCTTGGCTGCGAGCTCCTCCGCCCGCCTCCTCTCCCGGGCCACCACTTCCTCCGGTGCCCGGCGCAGGAAGTCGGGGTTGGCGAGCTTCTCCCGGGCGCGCCCCAGTTCCCGGCTGACCGCAGACAGTTCCTTGCCCAGCCGCTCCCGCTCCCGGTCGAAGTCTATCAGCCCGGCCAGGGGCACGAAGATCTGCACGCCCGGGGCCACGGCCCCGGCCGCCTGGCGCGGCGGCGGGTTCATCTCGGCCTCCACCTGCACCGGGTCGGCCTGGGCCAGCCGGCGGACGTACTCCCGGCCCTCTTCCAGCACCCGGCGGGTGCCGGCCTCGGCGGCCACCAAGTAGGCGGGAACGCTCCTGCCGGGAAGCAGGCGCATCTCGCCCCGGATGTTGCGGATGCCCCGGATAACCTCCATCAACAGCCCCATGGCTTCCTCCGCCGCCGGATCGGGCCGGCCCGGCTCCACCGGCCAGCGCTGCAGCATCAGGCTGGTCCCACTATCGGGAAGGTAGTGCCATATCTCCTCGGTAAGGAAGGGCATGAAGGGGTGCAGGAGCTTCAGGAGCTCGCGCAAGGTTTGGAGCAGCACCCTCTGCGCCGTGTGCCGGCGGGCGGCATCCTCTCCGTAGAGCCGGAGCTTCGCCATCTCCAGGTACCAGTCGCAGAACTCGCTCCAGATAAACTCGTACAGGACTCGGGCCGCCTCGCCCAGTTCGTACTCCTCCAGGTAGGACCCCACTTCGCGGGTGACGGCCCCCAGCCGGCTCAAGATCCAGCGGTCGGGCAGCTCCTCTGCTGCCTCGATGCCGTCCGGCCGGTAGTCCTCCAGGTTGAGCAGGGCAAACCGGGCGGCATTCCAGATCTTGTTGGCGAAGTTGCGGGCCGCCTCCACCCGCTCCCAGTTGAAGCGCAGGTCGTTGCCCGGAGCGTTATTGGTGACCAGCATGAAGCGCAGGCTGTCCGCGCCGTACTTCTCGATCACCTCTACCGGGTCCACCCCGTTGCCCAGGGACTTGCTCATCTTGCGCCCCTCGGCATCGCGCACCAGGCCGTGGATGAGAACCTCCCGGAAGGGCACCTCGCCCATGAACTCCAGCCCCATGAAGATCATGCGGGCCACCCAGAAGAAAAGGATGTCCCGGCCGGTGACCAGCACCGTGGTGGGATAAAACCGGGAAAGATCCGGGGTGTTCTGCGGCCAGCCCAGGGTGGAGAAGGGCCAGAGGGCGGAGCTGAACCAGGTGTCCAGCACGTCCTCGTCCTGATGGAGGTTCTTGCTCCCGCAGGCCGGGCAGGAATCGGGGTCCTCGCGCCTGCATATGGTGTGGCCGCAGTCCTGACAGTACCAGACCGGGATGCGGTGCCCCCACCACAACTGCCGGGAAATGCACCAGTCCCGGATGCCGTCCAGCCAGTTAAGAAAGACCCTGGTGAAACGCTCGGGAATGAACCGGACCCTGCCCTCAAGCACCGCCTGCCGGGCAGGCTCGGCCAGGGGCTCCATGCGCACGAACCACTGCTCGGAAACCAAAGGCTCGATCACCGTGCCGCAGCGGTAGCACCGGCCCACGCTGTGGCGGTAGCGCTCCTGCCGCAGCAGGAGGCCCCTTCCGGCCAGGTCCCGCACCACCGCCTCCCGGGCGACATAGCGGTCCATCCCGGCGTAGACCCCGGCGGCGGCGGTCATGCGCGCCCCGCGGTCGATGACCTCGATCTGCTCCAGGCCATGGCGGTGGCCGATCTCGAAGTCGTTGGGGTCGTGGGCGGGAGTGATCTTTACCGCCCCGGAACCGAAGGCCGGGTCCACGTAAGCGTCGGCGATGATGGGAATTGGCCTTTCCGCCAGGGGCAGGATCACCCGGCGGCCCACCAGATGCCGGTAGCGATCGTCATCCGGGTGCACGGCCACGGCGGTGTCGCCCAGCATGGTTTCCGGGCGGGTGGTGGCCACGATGATGTGGCCCCTGCCCTCTTCCAGGGGATAGAGTATGTGCCAGAGGTAGCCGTCCTCTTCCTCGTGCTCCACCTCGATGTCCGAGATCACCGTGTGGCACTTGGGGCACCAGTTGATCATGTAGTTGCCCCGGTAGATCAGCCCCTTCTCGTAAAGGCGCACGAAGACCTCCCGCACCGCCCGGGAGCAGCCCTCGTCCATGGTGAAGCGCTCCCGGCTCCAGTCGCAGGAGGCCCCCAGCAGGCGCAGCTGCTCGGTGATGCGCCGGCCGTACCTCTCCTTCCAGTCCCACACCCGGGCGAGGAAAGGCTCCCGGCCCAGATCGTGGCGGCTGAGGCCCTCTTTTGCCAGTTCCTCCTCCACCCGGGCCTGGGTGGCAATCCCGGCGTGGTCGGTGCCCGGAAGCCAGAGCGCGTTGTAGCCCTGCATCCGGCGCCAGCGCGTCAGGATGTCCTGGAGGGTCTCGTCCAGGGCATGTCCCAGGTGCAGGGAGCCGGTCACGTTGGGCGGGGGCATGACGATGCAGAACGGCGGCGCGGGGCTCTCGGTCGCCGCGGCGAAGAACCCGGAGTCCTCCCAGTAGGAATACCACTTCTTCTCTACGGCCCGGTGATCGTAGGTGGCGGCCAGGTTCTTGGGCACTTAAGAGTCCTCCTTAAAGAAAACTCCTTGCATCCCGCCGGATGCAGGAGTCTGCTGGCGGCTTCACGGCTCCATCTTACCGAGCCGGCCGGCCAAAGTCAAGAGTTGGCGCCCCCAACTCGTCGTTGCTTCGCGCGGGTAGCCCTGGTTTCGCCGAGTACCTAAAGCGTGCCGGGTGCCGAACTGGGTGAGAGCGAACGTGGAGGCGGGCCGGAGGCCACGGACGGCCGAAGCGGCGGGGCGCCACGGACGGCGCCTCCGCCGGGAGCCCGCCGGAGCGCGAAGCTCGAACCGTAGTTCGGCCGGCTAAGCGGCCGGTACGAGGAGAAACCAGGGCTACCCGCCCGAGGAGAAGCTCCAAATCTCACAGGCAACCAACCGAAGTCTCCATCTGGGCAGGATCCGGTGCTACTCCGCAGAAGGTCCGTGTCCCAGAATGCCTAGTTGGCGCCGGCCTCCGCCGAGGGGCGGCCGTCGGCCAGGGCGTGGGGCAGCACCTCGTCCATGTGCCCCACCAGGATGAACTGCATCTTCCGCCGGATGTTGGCCGGGATCTCCTCCAGGTTCTTCTCGTTCTCCCGGGGCAGGATCACGGTCTTGATTCCCGCCCGGTGGGCGGCCAGCACCTTCTCCTTGATCCCCCCGACCGGCAGCACCCGGCCCCGCAGGGTAATCTCGCCGGTCATGGCCACGTCCCGCCGCACCGGCTGGTTGGTCAGCGATGAAACCAGGGCGGTGGCCATGGTGATCCCCGCGCTGGGTCCGTCCTTGGGAATGGCCCCTTCAGGCACGTGAATGTGCAGGTCGAGCTTCTCGTGGAAGTCCTCCGGGATCTCCAGCTCCCGCGCCCGGGAGCGGATGTAGCTGAAGCCCGCCTGCGCGGACTCCCGCATCACCTCGCCCAGCTTGCCGGTCAGGGTGAGGTTGCCCTTCCCCTTCACCACCGTGGCCTCCACGCTCAGGACCTCGCCTCCGTTCTCGGTCCAGGCCAGGCCCGTGGCCACCCCCACCTGGTTGGCCTCCTCGATGACGCCGTAGCGGTAGCGCGGAATGCCCAGCCAGTGGGGCAGGCTCTGGCTGCTCACCTTGACGTCCTGCGCCTTCCCGGTCACTATATCCCGGGCCGCCTTGCGGCAAATGGTGGCGATCTGCCGCTCCAGGTTCCGCACCCCCGCCTCCCGCGTGTACTCCCGGATTATCCTGCGGATGGCGTTCTCCGATATGGTGAGCTGCTTGGACTTAAGCCCGTGCTCCTTGAGCTGCCGCGGCAGCAGGTGCCGCAGGGCGATCTGCACCTTCTCCTCCTCGGTGTAGCCGGAAATGGTAATTACCTCCATGCGGTCCAGAAGCGGCCGGGGAATGGTGTGCACCACGTTGGCGGTGGTGATGAAGAACACCTTGGAAAGGTCAAAGGGCGACTCTATATAGTGATCGCTGAACATGTGGTTCTGCTCCGGATCCAGAACCTCCAGGAGCGCGGAGGTGGGATCGCCCCGGAAGTCCATCCCCACCTTGTCGATCTCGTCCAGGAGAAACACCGGGTTCCTGGTCCCCGCCTGCTTCATCCCCTGGATGATGCGGCCCGGCAGGGCCCCCACGTACGTGCGGCGGTGCCCCCGGATCTCCGCCTCGTCCCGGATGCCGCCCAGGGAAATGCGCACGAACTTCCGGCCCAGGGCCCGGGCGATGGACTTGCCCAGCGAGGTCTTGCCCACGCCGGGCGGCCCCACAAAGCACAGTATGGGCCCTTTCATCCGGCGGGCCAGCTTGCGGATGGCCAGGTACTCCAGGATGCGGTCCTTGACCTCCTTGAGCCCGTAGTGATCCTCATTTAGGATCTTCTCCGCCAGGGCCACGTCCAGCCGGTCCTTGGTCTGCACCGACCAGGGCAGGGAAAGCAGCCAGTCCAGGTAGTTACGCACCACCGTAGCTTCCGCCACCATGGGCGGCATCTTCTCCAGGCGCTCCACCTCTTTGAGCGCCTTCTCCCTTACCTCCTTGGGAAGCCGGGCCTTGTCGATGCGCTCGCGCAGCTCCTCCACTTCCGCCGCCCGCTCGTCCTTCTCGCCCAGCTCCTTCTGGATGGCCTTCATCTGCTCCCGCAGGTAGTACTCCTTCTGCGTCTTCTCCATCTGCTTGCGCACCCGCAGGTTTATGCGGCGCTCCAGCTCCAGGATCTCCATTTCCTGAGAGAGAAAGCGCAGCAGGAGCTCCAGCCGTTCCTTGACCTCCCAGGCCTCCAGGAGGGCCTGCTTGTCGGCCGGCTTGAGGTTGAGGTGGGCGGCAATGGCATCGGCCAGCCGGTCGGGGTCGTCCAGGTTGGACACCGATACCACGGTCTCCGGAGGGATTTTCTTGCTGTTCTTAACGTAGTCCTCGAATTGGTCCAGGAGGGCCCGCACCAGGGCGTCGATTTCCAGGTCCCGGTCCGCAGAGGGCGCGGGCACCTGAATCTCTACCTCCAGGTAGGGATCAAGCTGCAGGAAGCGCAGGATGATCCCCCGGGACACCCCCTCCACCAGAATGCGGATGGTGCCACCCGGCAGCTTCAGCGACTGCTTTATTTCCGCCACCGTCCCCACGGCGAAGATGTCGCCCTCGCCGGGGTCGTCCGTTTCTGCCTCTCTCTGCATGGCCAGGAAGATGCGCCGGTCGGCCAGCATGGCCTGCTCGATGGCCGCCACGGACTTCTCCCGCCCCACGTCCAGGTGCACGACCATGTGAGGAAAAACCGCGACGCCCCGCAGGGGAAGCAAGGGTATGGTGCGTATTTCGCTGCCGTGTGGAACCCGTAGCATTCTCTTTCACCCCTTATCCGCCCAGAAATCCTACGTTTATTCTACGCCATTTATTAAGGCTCCTGCAACCCCGCCCGCGGCGCTGCTCAAGTCGGCCCATAGTACTCCTTCCTCTAAAACCCGGGCGCGAAAAGCCGGATCGGTCTGGGAGAGGTCGACCAGGTCTACCGTATAGGGGACCGCGCTCTCCTCCAAAGCTTCCCTTACCGCGCTCAGGAGGCCCGCTGGCAGGGGCTCCAGGGGTAGAACCGCCACGTCCACGTCGGAAGTGCGGGTGGCCACGCCCCGGGCCCAGGACCCGAAAAGGTAGACCCGAACCTTGCGGCCGGCTAGGCCCTCCAGCACTATCCGTCGAATCCCGGCTAGATCGGCTACCTCCATCTCCTACGTCGCCTCCGTCCGCGTGGCGGTGGGATCAGCGGGTGCCTCTGGGGGCGCAACGCCATTATACCTCGGCCAGCAATGCCGGGCAAGAAGACCTCGACGGGGGCCGGTTTCAGCGAAGTTCAGCACCATGAACACATAGGGTAGATTAGGCATAACTTCCTTCAATTTCATAGCGGCACCGGCACCGCACCGGAGAAGAGCAGTCGGGTCTTCCCATGGGCTGCCTCGGTCAGGCAAAATGACAAGGCAAAACGCGGTTAGGGTGGATCAGACCATGGGAGGCTAGCCTTGGAGGGCGCGGGAAGGGGGGAAGGGCCGGACCAGGCCCCGGGGCTCCTCGACTAAGGCGTGGGAAAGCACTTCGGAAAGAGTCTTGACCGGGACTACCGTGAGCTCGCCCAGGCGTCGGAAGCTCGCCTGCCAGTTCTCGTGGGGGATGAGAACTTTCTTTACCCCGGCTTGTCGGGCGGCCTCCAGTTTGGGCATAATGCCTCCTACCGGCCGCACCGCGCCCCGGATGGAGAGCTCGCCGGTCATGGCCACGGTGTTGTCCACCGGCACGCCGTGGACCGCCGAGTATACGGCCGTGGCTATGGTAATGCCCGCCGAAGGGCCGTCGATGGGCACCGAGCCGGGAAAGTTCACGTGAATGTCGTAGTGGCGGGGATCGATTCCCACCTGCCGGCGCAGTACGGTGAGCACGTTTTCCACCGAACTCTTGGCCAGACTCTTGCGCCGCACCCGCCGGCCGTCCGCCCCGCCCAGCTCCTCCTCCTCTACCACCCCGGTTACCACCAACTGGCCCCGTCCCTTGGGTACCGGAACGGCGCTGGCCTCTATTTCCATCAACATGCCCAAGTTCGGCCCCTGCACGGCCAGGCCGTTGACCAGGCCCACCTCGGGCTCGGGAGCGATCCGGGGCTGGGGTCGGGGAGAATACTGGCCGCTGTTCACCACCCACTCCATGTCCTCCCGGGTAATATTGGTCCGGCCTTCGGTCATGGCCAGCCCGGCGGCAATCTGCACCATGTTCACCGCCTCCCGGCCGTTGGTGGCGTAGCACTTGAGCACCTCCACCGCCTCCTCGTCCAGGCGGCAGTCGATCTTCTGGGCGGCGTTGCGGGCTATGGCGGCCACCTCTTCGGGCAGCAACGCCCGGAAGAAGATCTCCAGGCACCGGGAGCGGATGGCGGGCGGGATCTCCTCCGGCAGCCTGGTGGTGGCCCCCACCAGGCGGAAGTCCGCCGGCAGCCCGTTCTGGAAGATGTCGTGGATGTAGCCGGGGATGTTGCTGTCCTCGGAACTGTAGTAGGCGCTCTCCAGCAGGACCTTGCGGTCCTCCAGCACCTTCAGGAGCTTGTTTATCTGGATGGGGTGGAGCTCGCCGATCTCGTCGATGAAGAGAATCCCGCCGTGGGCCTTGGTGACCGCCCCGGGCTTGGGCTGGGGTATGCCGGCCACCCCCATGGGCCCCGCGCCCTGGTAGATGGGATCGTGCACCGAGCCGATAAGCGGGTCGGCAATACCCCGCTCGTCAAAACGGGCGGTGGCCCCGTCTATCTCCACAAAGCGGGCGTCCTTGCGGAAGGGCGATTGCGGGTTCTGCTTGGCCTCTTCCAGCACCAGCCGGGCGGCGGCGGTCTTACCCACCCCGGGCGGGCCGTAGAGAATGACGTGCTGCGGGTTGGGCCCGCAAAGGGCGGCCCGCAGGGCCTTTACCGCGTCTTCCTGACCGATGATCTCCTCAAAGCTTGCCGGCCGGGTCTTCTCCGCCAGGGGTTCGGTGAGGGAAATTCGGCGCAGCCTCTCCAGCTTCTCCAGTTCCTTGCGCGACTCCTTCTCTATGGCCACCCGGCTGCCCTGCTGGCTGCGCAGCAGGTTCCAGAAGTACAACCCCACTACCAGGATGAAGAAGAGCTGCACCAGGCCGAAAATGCCCATCCCCGTATCCCACTGCGGCATACGTCGGCCCCTTCCGTAGAGGTTCAGGCTATATTATGAGCCACGGTCTGCCATCTTATGCCCCTCTCGCCCTTCCGCCGGCCCACCTGTCCGCAGGAACGGTTCCCCTCGACGGGTAATGCACACCGTCCCCGAATCGAACAGCAGCAGGGGGTACCTGCTGCTGCGCCGGGGAAAGTGTTCGCCGCTTTGGGAACTAGGCCGTTTCTTCTTTTTTCTTCTTGCGCTCCACGGTCAGGAGCAGGGGCTTCTCCTGCCTCAGAATTACCTCCCTGGTGATGACGCACTTGGTCACGTCGCCCCGCGACGGCACCTCGTACATTACGTCCAGCATTACCTCTTCGATAATGGTCCGCAGGCCCCGGGCGCCGGTGTTCCGCCGGGTTGCCTCGTCGGCCACCGCCTCCAGGGCCTCGGGGGTGAACTCCAGGCTCACCCCGTCCAGCTCGAACAGCTTCTGATACTGCCGCACCAGGGCGTTGCGCGGCTCCACCAGGATGCGCACCAGGGCCTCCTTGTCCAGGGCGTCCAGGGCCACCACGATGGGGAGCCGCCCCACGAACTCGGGGATCAGGCCGTACTTCAGGAGGTCCTGGGGCTGGACCTGACGCAGGATTTCCCCTACCTGGCCGACTTCCTGGCGGCCCCGCACCTCGGCCCCGAAACCCATGCCTTTCTTGCCGGTGCGGCTCAGGATGATCTTGTCCAGGCCTTCAAAGGCGCCGCCGCAGATGAAGAGAATGTTGCTGGTGTCCAGCTGTATGAACTCCTGGTGGGGATGCTTGCGGCCCCCCTGGGGCGGCACGCTGGCCACGGTGCCCTCCAGGATCTTCAGCAGCGCCTGCTGCACGCCCTCGCCGGAAACGTCCCGGGTAATGGAGGGGTTCTCCGACTTGCGGGCAATCTTGTCGATCTCGTCGATATATACGATGCCCTTCTCCGCCTTCTCCACGTCGTAGTCTGCGGCCTGGATGAGCTTGAGCAGGATGTTCTCCACGTCCTCGCCCACGTACCCGGCCTCGGTAAGGGAGGTGGCGTCGGCGATGGCAAAGGGAACGTTCAGGATGCGGGCCAGGGTCTGGGCCAGCAAGGTCTTGCCGCAGCCGGTCGGACCCAGCATGAGGATATTGCTCTTCTGCAGCTCCACGTCGTCGACCTTGCCGCCCAGGTTGATGCGCTTGTAGTGATTGTACACCGCCACGGAAAGGACCTTCTTGGCGTGCTCCTGGCCGATGACGTACTGGTCGAGGATCTCGCGGATGTCCTTGGGCTTGGGTATTTCCCCCAAATCGTAGCCCAGTTCCTCGCTGAGCTCCTCTTCGATAATCTCGTTGCACAGCTCAATGCACTCGTCGCAGATGTATACGCCCGGACCGGCCACCAGCTTCTTTACCTGGTCCTGCAGCTTCCCGCAGAACGAGCACTTGAGCTGCCCCTTCTCGTCCGTATACTTATACATGGTTTCACCCCGCTCGCCCTTACTTCTTGGGCAGACTGCGCCGCGTTATCACCTCGTCGATCAGTCCGTACTCCCTGGCTTCTTGCGCGGTCATGAAGTAGTCGCGGTCGGTATCCCGGGCGATCTGCTCCACGCTCTTGCCGGTAATCTCCGCCAGAATGTGGTTCAGGCGGTCGCGAATACGCAGGATCCGCTTGGTGTGGATCTCTATGTCTACCGCCTGCCCCTGCGCGCCCCCCATGGGCTGGTGGATCATGATCTCGCTGTGGGGCAGGGCAAAGCGCTTGCCTTTCTTCCCCGCGGCCAGAAGAAACGCCCCCATGCTGGCCGCCAGGCCCACGCAGATGGTGGACACGTCGGGCTTGATGTACTGCATGGTGTCGAAAATGGCCATGCCCGCGGTGATGGCCCCGCCCGGCGTGTTTATATAAAGGTGAATGTCCTTGTCCGGGTCTTCGGCCTCCAGGAACAGCAGCTGGGCGATCACCAGATTGGCCACGTGGTCGTCGATGGGGCTCCCGATGAAGATTATGCGGTCCTTCAGCAGGCGGGAGTAAATGTCGTACGCCCGCTCGCCCCGCCCGGTGGTCTCCACTACGATGGGAATCAACGTGCTCAAGCCTCGCTCACCTCTATGCTGGCGTTTTCGACCAGGAAGTCAACCACCTTCCTGTACAATAGGCTCCGCCTCATCCCCTCCAGCCATTCCGGAGGCAGGCTTTCCTTGATCGCCGCCGCCTCCCGGCCGGACCGTTGGGCAAGGGTTTCCACTTCCCGGTCCAGCTCCGCCTCCTCTACCTTAAGCCCCTCCTTTTGAGCTATGGCCTCCAGCACCAACTCCCGCTTTACCTCGGCCTCGGCTTCCGGGCGGAAGCGGGCCCGCACGTCTTCCATTGTACCGTTAGTCATCCGCAAGTATTCCTCCAGGTTCATGCCCTGCTGGCGCAGGCGGTCTTCCAGCTCTGCCACCATGGCACCAAGCCGCCTCTCCACCAAGGAAGCCGGCACCTCCACCGTGGCCGCCTCCGCGGCCTTCTGCGCCAGTTCCTCCCGCACCTGCTGCTCCGCCTGGCGGGAATAGGCCTCGGCTAACCTATTCGCGATGT
Organism: Clostridia bacterium; assembly: GCA_024653205.1. Lineage (NCBI taxonomy): Bacteria > Bacillati > Bacillota > Clostridia > Clostridia bacterium. The sequence goes on from JANLFO010000024.1 coordinate 16,347, forward strand.
CGGCGCGCAATTCCTCCAGGGTTTCAAACTCGCTCACGTCCTTGGCGAACTCGTCATCCAACTCGGCCAGTTGCCGGCGCTTGGCCTCCGACAGGCGCACCCGGAAGACGGCCTCCTTGCCGGCCCACTGCTTCTCCGCGTAGTCCTCCGGCAGGGTGACCCGTATTTCCCGCTCCTCTCCGGCCTTCATCCCCACCATCTGCAGGCTCAGGTTCGGCACCGGCAGGGACCCGCCCACTATCACCGCGCGGCTCTTGCCGCCCTTCTCGGTAAAAGGCTTCCCCTCAACCGTGGCCTCGTAGTCGATTACCGCCAGATCCCCCTCGGCCAGGCCGTCCTCACCCACGTCCACCAGCTGGGCAAACTGGTCCCGCAGATTCTCCAGCTGCCGGTTCACGTCCTCCTCGCCGACCGTGCGCACCCGCTTGGTGGCGGTGAGGCCCCGGTACTCGCCGAGCTGCACCTCCGGCTTTACCTCTACTCTGGCCCTAAAAATTAAAGGCTGGCCTTGCTCCGCTTGCACCAGCTCTACCTCGGGCCGGTCTATGGGCTCGATCTGGGTCTTTTCCACCGCCTCGGCGTACGCCTCGGGGATGACCTGGTCCAGGGCTTGATTCAGGATGTACTCGCGGCCGAAATAGTTTTCCAGCAGGCGTCTGGGTGCCTTTCCCCGCCGGAAGCCCGGTATGTTGGCCCGGTTGGCTATGGACCGGTAAACCTGATCCAGGGCCTTCTCCACGCGCTGAGGTTCTACCTTAACTTCCAGGACCACCTGGTTCTTCTCCAGCCTTTCCACCGATGCTTCCATGTTGCGACCTTCGTCCCCCTTACGATCACCAGTTAAGATAAAACCTCGGCGTCTCCGGCTTCCGGCCGAGGTGGACCCTGCTGGTGCGGGCGGGGGGACTTGAACCCCCATGGGTCGCGAACCCACCAGATCCTAAGTCTGGCGCGTCTGCCAGTTCCGCCACGCCCGCCCGGCGATAAAAGCCTACCACATCGTTTCCGCCAGCGTCAAGGGGTCCCGCCGCCGAACGCGGCAGTCCCGGTTTCCCCTCGTACCGCTCGTTTGGCCGCTTGACCCGTACCGGAATACGTGCTATCCTACGCATGGGTGGGTACGCAGTGAAACGCTGTTCTTCCCGGGAAATCCTGCGGATTCTTTGGGAACACGGCTGGGTGGTCAAGAACCAAGTCGGCTCCCACGTGCAGCTTGTGCATCCCGCGAGGCCCGGGAAGGTGACGGTTCCACACCCCAGAAAGGAGCTTCCGAGTAAGACCGTAAGGAGTATCCTCAAGCAGGCTGGCTTAGAGGAGGCTTTGAAAGATGGCTGAGGACCGCTACGTCTACCCCGCAATTTTTACCTTTGACAATGACGGCGTGTCGGTAGAATTCCCCGACCTGCCTGGGTGCCTCACCTGCGGCAGCGATGTAGCCGAGGCCGTAGACATGGCTAGAGAAGCGCTGGCCCTGCACCTGTATGGTCTAGAAGAGGATGGCGACGCGATCCCCGAGCCCAGCCCTCCTGCGGGGATCCGAGCCGAGGCCAATCAGGCCATTATGCTGGTGGAGGCCTGGATGCCACCTGTGAGGAACCAGATTCAGAACCGGGCGGTCAAGAAAACCCTAACTATACCCAAGTGGCTTAACGACCTGGCCGAGAGCCGCAAGGTCAACTTTTCCCAGGTGCTACAGGAGGCATTAAAGCAACATCTAGGGGTCAACGACCCCCCCACTAGGGCAAGGAGGTAGAAGGCCCCGGCTGACTGCCGATGCGGGCTGCATCCACAACGGCCGGTTTGTGCCCTCGCCTTCCGCGCGCCTCTTCGACCCCGACCCGTCCGAACTGGCCAAGACCCATGCACCTGCGTCTCTCCAGACGAACGCACCGGTATTGACTGCTTCAGGCTGAGTTATCCCCAGTTTCCCTTAGGCGGTACTGGGTGCTCCCCGTTCGTACTGTCACCTCGCCGACCAAACTAAGGCTCAGCCTTCGCGCTACGGCGGGCTCCCCTTGGAAGCGCCGTCCATGGCGCTCCTCGGCTTCGGCCGTCCGTGGCCTCCGGCCCGCCTCCGCGCTCGTCCTCGCCAAGTTCGGTTCCCGGCGAGTTGCCAATGTACTCAGGCGAGCACCCGGTACCGCCAGTCAACTCCAGTCAACTCAAGTTAACTCAAGTTAACTCGAAAGTGGGGATACGTCAGACCCCCCCTGAGTTATCCTCAGTTTGTCTCAGGGGAGTGCTGGTTTGCCCCTCGTACCGGTCGCTTAGCCGACCGAACTAGGGTTCGACCTTCGCGCTTCGGCCGGCTTCCCGCGCAAGAACCCGTCCATGGCGCCGGCGCGGCTCCGGCCATCCTTGGCCT
>JANLFO010000024.1:18740-24504 GCA_024653205.1 Clostridia bacterium
AGTTCGGTACCCGGCACGCTTCAGGTACTCGGGCAAAACCAGCACTGCCCTCGAAGAAGTGGGAATCCGTCAGCTCCGAAACGTTGACTGTCCTTCCGCCCCAGGTTATGATGAAGCCGAAAAGACGTGCGGCGAGGAGGTGAAACCAGGGATGCTTCAGCCTACGCCTCCGGCAGGCCCTATCCTGCTGACCTATGAGGATTATTGCGCCCTCCCCGACGACGGGCGACGCTACGAAATCCTGGAAGGGGTGCTTTCGGTGACGCCCTCTCCCAGCACCTTGCACCAGCGTGTATCCCGGCGGCTGGAACTGATTCTTGCCCTGCACGTGGAAGAGCACCACCTCGGCGAGATATTCGATGCTCCGGTGGACGTGGTCTTGAGCCCCCACAATGTGGTCCAGCCGGATCTGGTTTTTATCCGCCGCGAGCGCAGCCACCTAATCACCGACAAGAACATTGCCGGCCCTCCCGACCTGGTGGTAGAGATCCTTTCCCCCACCAGCGCCGAAACCGACCGCCGGACTAAGGCCCACCTATACGCCCGCTACGGCGTGGACCACTACTGGCTGGTGGACCCGGAGGCCCGGGTTCTAGAAGAGTACTGCCGGGAAGGGAAGGTTTTCGTCCGCGCCGGCACCTACCAGGGCCCGGTGCGTTTTGTTCCCCGCTGCTTCCCCGATTTGCACCTGGACTTGGCCAAGGTGTGGGGCGAACCGGCCCAGGAAATACCCTAATCCTGCCTGCCTTTTCGAGGTGGTAGAATTGCCACCCTTGATACTGGTGGTGGACGACGACCCCAAAATAACCGCCCTGCTGCACCGCAGTCTTACCTATGCCGGTTACCGGTCGGTTAAGGCCCATTCCGGATCCGAGGCTCTGGAACAGGCGGTGAACCTCAACCCCGATCTGGTCATCCTGGATCTCATGCTGCCGGACATCGACGGCTTCGAGGTATGCCGGCGGCTCCGGGAAGACGTGAACCCGCTGATCCTCATGCTTACCGCCCGGGACGAGGTGTCCGACCGGGTAAGGGGGCTGGACAGCGGCGCTGACGATTACCTGGTCAAACCCTTTGCCCTGGAAGAGCTTCTGGCCCGGGTAAGGGCCCTGCTCAGGCGGCGCCTCCCCGAAACCGGGAAGGTGCTGGAGTTCGCCGACCTGCGGCTGGACCCCAATACCCGGGAAGTCACGCGGGGAGACCGCCCCATACAGCTCACGGGTAAGGAGTTCGACCTCCTGGCCCTCTTTATGGCCAACCCCCGGCGGGTACTGCCCCGGCAAACCATCATGGACCGTATCTGGGGATACGACTACAGCGGCGAATCCAACGTGCTGGAGGTCTACATAGGTTACCTGCGGGCTAAGCTCGAGGCCGGAGGGGAGAAGCGGCTCCTGCATACGGTGCGGGGGGTAGGCTACGTGCTCCGGGAATAGAAATCGGGGTGAGCAAGTGCTTTCCATCCGCTGGCGGTTGACCCTTATCAATACCGGGGTTTTGGTCTTCACCATCTCGGTATTCGGCTTTGCCCTGTACTTTAGCCTGGAGCAGTACTTGTGGCGCCAGACCGACCGCGCCCTGGCCGCCAGAGCGGCGGAGATAACCTACCGGCTGGAGGCCCCGCGTCCCCCCTTCGGCCGCCGGGATCTGGTGGGGCTGCCCTACCTTAGCGTTTTCTTATATCCGGACACCTTCGTCCAGTTGGTGGACGCCGACGGCAACATCGTGGCCAAATCGCCCAACCTCGGTACCGAGGACCTGCCGGTTCCCTCCCGTACCCTGGAAACCGCCCGCACCCAAGGGCCCTTCTTCCAGACCGTAAAGACCAACGGGCAACGGGTGCGCCTCTACAACCTCCCGGTGGTGGCCGCGGACTACTACTTCCTGGGCGTACTCCAGGTGGGCCGGGTCCTGGAGCCTACGTATCATTTCCTGAACCGCCTGGTTCTGGTGCTGGTCATTCTGGGGTTAGCGATGATCGGGCTGGCCACCGGCGGCGGCTACTACCTGGCGCGGGCGGCCTTAAGGCCGGTCGAGCACCTTACCCAGGTGGCCGCGGCCATCAGTCGCACCCAGGATCTCAACCGCCGGGTCCACTACCGGGGACCGGAGGACGAGCTGGGACGGCTGGCGCGGGCCTTCAACCGGATGCTGGAGAGCCTGGCCGCCGCCCAGAAATCCCTGGCCGAGACTTACGCCGCCCAGCGCCGCTTCGTGGCCGACGTCTCCCACGAGCTGCGCACCCCCCTCACGGTGATCCGGGGAAGCCTGGAATTGCTCCAACAGCTCCCGCCGTCCGACCCTGGCCGGGAGGAAATCCTGGCCGACGCCACGGGGGAGGCCGAACGCATGTCGCGTCTGCTCAACAACCTCCTTATTCTGGCCCGGGCGGATGCCGGCTACAGGATAGAGCGAACGCCCGTAGACCTTGAAGCCCTGGTCCAGGAAGTAGCACGCCAGGCACCGCACCTGGGACCCGCCGCCTTTGCCACCCGTAAACTGGAAACCCTGAGCGGCGCCCGGGTCCTGGGCCACGCCGACTATCTGAAGCAGCTTCTCCTTATCCTCCTGGACAACGCCTTCAAGTATACCCCTCCGGAGGGAACTGTTGCCCTTACCGCCTCGACCGAGGATGGATGGTACGGGATAGGAGTGGCCGATACCGGACCGGGCATTGCCCCCGAAGAGTTGCCCCGGATCTTCGACCGCTTTTTCCAGGGCTCCGCCCGGCGCACCGGGGGCACCGGCCTGGGCCTGGCCATAGCCCGCTGGATCGCCGAGGAACACGGCGGGCGCATCGAGGTGGCGAGCCGGCCCGGGCAAGGCTCTACCTTCACGGTCTGGCTCCCCTCCGCCCAGGCTTCTAAGGATTCTCTAACCCGCCTCTAAGGCCCCTCTAAGCTCGGGATGACAAACTAATTCAGACCTTCCCACGGTCCTGCGAATTTCGCCGGAGGAGGTGAACCTGACGACGCCCGGGAATCTCGGTACCTGGCGTCCTACCCGCTGAAGCAGAGCCCCGGCTTCTCCCGGCCGGGGCTCTGCCTTATGCAAAAAAGCGGCCGGCTACCCGATGAGGGCATCGGCCGAAAGACATGGAAGAGGAGGGTGTAAAAGCTAAGTCCTCCCGCACCTTTATGGGCAAGAGGACTTTTACCCTGATCCTGCCTTGCCTTCCTATCCACGTAGGTGCAGGCGGTAAACCACGGCAGGTAGGTCTCCTGGCTCGGGTTCCTTGGAAGTCCTGCGCCTTCCCGGGCCGACCAGACCCAGTGGCCCTCTGCAGGACCCCTCCCCCTCACAGTGGCGGGACCGCGCCGGATTTGCACCGGCTTCCCTCTCGGCCTGTCCAGACAGGCACCCGCCCGGCTACTATGTATGCTTGTTCTTTTATATTCGCCGCCCGTGCTCTATTTCCTCCCGCACCGAAAAAAGATTCACCCGTGCTGATTTCCCGCATTCGTACCCGTCCGGGCCGGGCCGTACGCCACCGGCCGGAGGAACAGACCCGCCACTCCCAGAACGGCGGCGAACAGCATAACTTCCCGGTAGCCCCAGAGGTGGGCGAGGCTGCCGCCCAGGAAGGGTCCCACGGCGTTGCAGAGGTTGATCGTAGACTGCAGCAGACCGGCGGCGGTTCCCCGCTCTTCCCCGCTGCCCAGCGCCAGCAACAGCGCTCCCACGTACAGGCCCGACCAGGCCACGCCCAACAGCGCCTGAACCCCCAGCAACCCCGGTCCGGGCCGCACGTAGGCGTAGGCCACGAACACCACCACGGAAAGGGCCTGGCCGGCGGCAAAGATCCGGGCCGGATCAAAGCGCCCCATATAACGCATGGCCAGGAACTGGGACAGGAAGTTGATCCCCCAAAGCACCCCTATCCAGGTCCGGTCCAGCCCCATGGCGGCCAGGTACAGGGGAAGGATAATCCAGACCGCCGTGGCTCCCAGGTGCCGCAGGAAAACGCCGAAGTAGATCCGCCGGTTGCGCCGCAGTACCGGCCACAGTCTCACTCCTTCCGGGTCTCCCAGGGGCCGAGCCTCCTTGAGCACCAGGGCCACGGCCAGTGCCACCCAGCAAGAAAGGGAACTAACCGCAAACAGCAGCCAGCACTCCTTCAGTACCGCCGCACCCAAGGCGCCCAGAATCCACCCCAGGGACCCGTAGGAGCTGAACCGCCCCATGTCCGCTCCGGAGTCGTAGGCGTAGGCGATCAGCGCCGCCAGGGTGACTCCCAGGGAGAGCCCCACCGCCGCCCGCACCAGCACCAGAAGGCAGAGATTTCCGGCCAGGACCTGGGCGGCAAAGGCCAGCCCGCTGGCCGCCAGGCCCAGGCGCACGAAGAAGAGCCGGCCCAAGACGTCGGATTTCCAACCGGAAAGGAGCGAGGCGAGCAGGAAGGCCGTCCCGTAGGCCGAGCCCACCAGTCCCACCTGCCAGTCGTTGGCTCCCAACTGCTCGGCCAGCAGGGGTATGAAGATGAGGGAAGACTGAACCGCGGCGCTCAGCAGGAAGTTGACCAAGCTCACCGCCACCCGGTCGGGAAGGCCCTCCGAGCGCGGCAAGGGTATGCCCGGGTGCAGATCCACGCTGGATACCTCCCAATCCCTCCCCCGGGCGTTACGCCGGCCGGGCAAAGGGATTGACTACCAGAGTGTATCACGAATTCGCGTGGCAAACAATGTCTACGCCAACAGATCCAGAATCATCATGACTATAAAGCCTACCATGGCCCCCATGGTGGCCACATCTACATGCCCTCCCTCCTGGGAGGAGGGTATCAGCTCCTCAATTACCACGAAAACCATCGCCCCGGCGGCAAAGCCCAACACGTAAGGCAGCAACGCATTGGCGGCCAGCGTGGCCGTAGCTCCCAGCACCCCTGCCACCGGCTCCACCAAGCCGGAGAGCTGGCCGTACCAGAAGCTTCTTCCTTTGCTCACCCCCTCCCGCCGCAGGGGCAGCGACACGGCCATGCCCTCGGGAAAGTTCTGCAAGGCCACCCCCAGGGCCAGAGCTACGGCTCCTTCCCGGGTGGCCTCGGGAAGACCGGCGGCTGCCGCCCCGAAGGCCACTCCCACGGCCAGGCCTTCCGGCACGTTGTGCAGCGTCACGGCCAGGACCAGGAGCGTGGTCCGCTGCCACGAGGTACGGAGCCCCTCCCGATGATTCTCCGCCAGCCCGGCGTGAAGGTGGGGGAAAAGGGCATCCGCCAGGCGCAGGAACAGGCTTCCGGCGGCAAGACCCACGGCGGCGGGGAACCACCGTGGCACCGCCAGCTGGCCGGCCATTTCCACCGCCGGAACCAAAAGCGACCAGAAGCTGGCGGAAAGCATTACCCCGGCGGCAAAACCGAGCATCCCGTCCAGGAACTTCCTGGGGACCGAACCGGTAAGGAGAACCGTCGCCGCCCCTACCGCGGTGGCCGCCCAGGTGCCCAGGGTAGCCAGCAGCGCCTGCCAAACGGGAGCCTCTCCCACCGTCCAGCACCTCCGGCAAAGGGTACCGCGTTGTTCTTGATTCAGTTATATACGTTTACGAACCCCTCTCGGTGCCCTTGCTCACGGCAAACCTCCGCGGCGACCGGAGCAGGCACCCCCCATGGGTCCTGAGTTATCCTCACTTTCCCACGGGCGGTACCGGGTGCTCCCCGTTCGTACCGTCACCTCGCCGACCAAACTAGGGCTCAGCCTTCGCGCTACGGCGGGCTCCCCTCGGAAGCGCCGTCCATGGCGCTCCTCGGCTTCGGCCGTCCGTGGCCTCC
>JANLFO010000024.1:24537-30773 GCA_024653205.1 Clostridia bacterium
GTTCCCGGCGAGTTGCCAATGTACTCAGGCGAGCACCCGGTACCGCCAGTCAACTCAAGTTGACTCGAAAGTGGGGATACGTCAGTGCTTCAGGGTATTGACCGGGATGCGGTCTTGTGTTAGGTTGGCTAAAGCAGGAAGGATTCGGCCGCGGGCGGTGACGCGCATGCGCTGGCAACGGATAGTGCTGCCCACACCCTTCCCGGTGGGGCCGGTGAACCTGTACCTCATCCTCGACGAGCCCCTCACCCTGATCGACGCCGGGCCCCTGGCGGAGGAGTCCCGGCAGGCCCTGCGCGGCGCCTTCCGCTCGCTCGGCCTCAGGATGGGGCGGCTGCGCCGCATCCTCCTCACCCACTCCCATCCCGACCACTGCGGGCTGGCGCGCCGGCTGCAGGAGGAAAGCGGCGCCGCGGTATACATGCACCCCCGGGAAGGCAAGAAAATGCAGGTCGAATACCAGCAGGAACCCTCGTGGCTTCTGGCCAGCGGGCTGCCGCCGGAACTGGTGAAAGAAGTGGAACGCAGCCGCCAGTGGATAAGCCGCTTCCTGGAGCGGCCGGACGCCCTTGAGCCCCTGGCCGAGGGCGAGGAACTGCCGGGCGACGGCTACCGCCTCCGGGTCCTGCACACGCCCGGCCATACGGGAGGGCACGTGTGCTTTCTCGAGCCGGAGCAGGGCCTCCTCTGGTGCGGGGATACCCTTCTCGAGCACATAACCCCCAACCCGGTGGTAGAGCCCTGCGCGAGCCGCGCCGGGGGCCGCACCCCGAGCCTCTCCCTGTATCTGGAAACCCTCACCCGCCTGGCCGGGTTGGAACTCAAGCAGGCGCTCCCCGGACACGGCCGCGCCATCACCCGCCACCGGGAGCGGATTGCCGAAATGCTGGACCACCACCGCCAGAGGAGCCGCGAGATCCTCCACCTCGTCCGGAAGGCCGAGCGGCCCCTCACCCCCTGGCAGGTGGCCGCCCGGCTTTACCCGGACGTGAACGGCGCCAACATCTTCCTGGCCACCTCCGAGGCGCTGGCCCACCTGGACGTGCTGGCCGGCCGGGGCCTGGTGCGGGAGATCGCCTCCGACCGGACCGTGTACTTCTCGGCCTGAAATCCCGCCCCGGACCGCCGGCCGGCCCGCAGGGCCGCACTCTTCCTAAATGCTCATCTCATCCAGACGGTCCAACTGGTAGCGCCGGATCAGGTCTATCAGCTTGATCGCGTACTTGGAATCCGTGGCGTAGCCGCAGCGCTTGAGCGCCCACGCCCCCTGCTCGCCGCTGTGCATCGCCGCCCGGAAAGGCGCGTAGCGGCTCCCGGTGAGCAGGAACTGCTGGTGGTCCCTCCAGCTCTCCCCCACGTTGTGGTAGGCGCGGAAGGCGGCGTCTATATAGTAAACCACCCCGTTGTATTCCTCCCAGGTGTTGGCGATCACCGAGCCGGCCGGACCCTCGCCCTTGATCCCGAAGAGGTTGTAGGAAAGCTGCCCGGTGTACTTGTCCACCGGCGCCGACTGCCCCCATCCGGTCTCCAGGATGGCCTGCGCCACCTGCAGGGCGGCGGACATGCCGGTTTCGGCCAGCACCTGCCGCGCCAGGGGCGAGACCAGGCTTATGAACTGGTCCTTGGCCACGATGGGCTGCGGCCCGTAGAGCTTGCCCGTGTACACCCGCACCGGGACCTCGGGGGTGGAAAGCTTCTCCCCGGAAGGGGCGGTGGCCACCGCCCGCAGGTTCCAGTAGCCGGCGTACTCGGCGGTTGGTTTCCAGGTGTAACTCGCCCGCGCATCCGTGCCCCGGACGATGACCCGCACCGTCCCGGTCTTCTGGTTAACCAGCTGGTACTCTATCCCCTCGAGGGGCACGTTGGCCTCGCAGCGGAGGGCGACCTCGCCGGTCAGCACCTGCTTGGGCCCCACGGTGGCCGGCACCAGCCGCGGGGTTCCCCTGATCTCCACCGTCACCGGAGCGGTGGAGAAGGTGCTGCCCTCCTGGTCGGTGATCACCGCCAGCACCTGCGCCCGGCCTGCCTGATCCGGCCCCGGGAACCAGCGGTAGCCGGAGGCCCCTCCCACCGTGGCCAGCACCTTTTCCTGCCCCGAATCCGGGTAGCGCACAAGGTACTGCACCTGGCGGGCGGAGAAGTTCAGGGACACGCCCAGGTTGACCGGGCCGTCCACCACCGCGCCCTCCTTCACGCCCCTCAGGGCAAGCTGCCGCTCCACTGCCACCTCTACCGGCACCACCGGACCGGCGCAGGCCTGTCCCAGCCGGTCGTAGGCCACGGCCTGCAGGGTGCGCGGCCCGTTATCCGCCCAGACCGGGGTCCAGCTGTAGGGGCCGTAGGGATCGGCCTGGGCCAGCTCGGTTACCTGGCCCGTGGCCGGGTCTCCCAGGCGGTAACTCACGTAGGCGGCCAGGAAGTTCACCTCGGGAGAAAGGGTAAGCGTTCCCGTAACCCGCTGCCCCGCCGTCACGCCCCCCAGGGAGACCTGCGGGGACACCGCCAGCTCCACCGGCACCACGGCTCCGGCCAGGAACTTGCCCGCCCGGTCGTAGGCCGCGGCGGCCAAGAGATACGAGCCCCTCCAGGCCGGGTCGGGAAGCAGCCGGTAGGCGGCGGTCAGGTCCGCCCCCCGCGCCACTATCGGCCCCCTGCCTGTGGCCGGGTCCAGCAGGAAACAGCGCAGCTCCGCCGCCTCACCGGGCAGCGTGCCGGTTACGCTCACCTTAAGGTCAACAGCTCCCGTCAGAACCTGCCCCGCCTGGGGCGAGGTGATGGCCAGCACCGGCGGGGCCGGGTCCGGCTGCCGGCCGGAATCCACCCTCACCGTGCCGGTGGCCGCGTCCCAGCCGATCCACACCCCCAGGGTTTCCGCCACCAGCCGCAGGGGAATAAAGGTGCGGTCCTGGATCAGGCAGGGCGGCACGTCGGTCAGGAGATAATCCCCGCCCAGGTCCACCAGGCGGTTCTCTATGCGCATCTTCACCTCGCGCCCGCCCCGGACCACCGTAACCGACCGGTCCTGGGCCTGCCACTGCACCACCGCCCCCAGGTTCTCCGCCACCACCCGCACCGGCACCAGGGTGCGGCCGCCCCGGATCACCGGCGCCGGGGAGGCCTGCACCTCCCTGCCGTCCACCACCAGCCTGACCGCCGCCTCGGCCGGCCGGGCCCACCCTCCCTGTATCAGCACCATTACCAGGACAAGTGCAATCCAAGCCAGGTTCTTCCCCCGGATCCTCCCCCGCATAGGCTCCAACCTCTCCTTTCAGCTCCACCTCTTCGCGTCCGCGAGTCCCCTTCCTCCCCGGGGCAGACTTCTCCGGCCCCCGGCGCATCCCCGACCTGCCCCGGGCGATTACCGGCTCCTTCCATCCGCTCTGCGCGCCCGCCGACCCGGCGCGCGAAGCCGCGGATCGCTCAGGCCTTACCCTTGCGGCCCCGCCGGAGCCACAAACGCCAGCCCAGGAAGGCGATCACCGCCAGCAACGGAATCCAGGTTAGGAGGGAGGCGAAAACCAGGACAATACCGGCAATCAGGTTCTGAAGCGCGTTCCAGCCGGAAAGAAAGGCCTTGGCCGTCCTGGCCCCCAGGCCCTTGAAGCCCTGGGCCGGCGGCACCGGCTCCGCCTCTTGCGACTGCTTCACCTGGATGCTGACCCGGGAGTAGGTGACCCGGTGGCGGAGGTAGTTGAACTTGCCGGCGAGGGATTCTCTTTCCGCCCGAACCCGCTCCAGTTCCTTCTCTACCTTGAGAATGTCCTCCACGGTCTCGGCCTTGGCCAGCAGTTCGGTCAGCCGCTCCTCCTGGGCGGTCAGGGTCTTCACCCGGGCCTCCAGGTCGATGTACTCCTCGGTGACGTCATCGCTGTAAACGCGCTGGCTCTTGACCTCCCCCAGCCCCGCCGCCCAGGCCAGGAAGGTCTCCAGTTTATCCGCCGGCACGTGCAGCTCCAGGTGCGCCCGGGTCCTGGCGTCGTAGCGGTCGAGCTCGGCCTGGGCCACCAGGCCCCCCAGCTGGGCCGCCTCCCGCTCCAGCTCCTTCACCGCCTCATCCACCGAGGCCACTTCCAGCACCAGTTCCGCGTTGCGCACCACCTTGCGCTCCTGCACGGCTTCTAACGAGGCGTAAACCCGCTCCAGGCCGGGCCCGGCCTCGGCCTCGGCGCGCGCCCCGGAAGCCAGGGCCTCCACCGTCTGCGTTCCCGGTGCCTTTTCCGCTACCGCATCTTCTGCCGGCGCCGGCGCCACCGGCGGTACCGCCTTCTGGCTGCGGCCGCAGCCCGCCAGAAAGGCCGCCAGCACCAGCACCAGCACCACCGGCGCCAAAACCTTCCTGACCACGTTTTCCCCTCCCCCTGATTGTTACCTCCCGTCTGCCGCGCCGCTCCGGACGCACCCTCCTGGGGCCACAACCCTTTTCCCGGCCGGTCCCGCCCCCGGACGGAAGGCGCGGTTCCAGGCCGGCCCGGCGTCCCCGGTTACCGCGGCCCCGGGGCCCGGACCGGCGTTAATCCCCGTCTTACTTCCCCAGGGCGAAGACCACCTGCACCGAAGCGCTGAAGGTCAGCTGCCCCGGCTCCACGGGCGTGGCCGCCTCGCCGGCACCCAGGGCGGCATCGGCCGCTCGGAAGTATATCGGCTCCGGATAACCGCCGCCGCCCTCGCTCACGCTCAGCACCTCGCCCAGGGGCCGGCCAAGGGCCCGGGCCAGCACCTCCGCCTTGCGCCGGGCATCGGCCACCGCCCTGGTCAGCGCCTCCGACTGCACCGCCGAGGTATCGCTCAGAACGAACTGTATGCTCTGCACCTGGTTGGCCCCGTCACCCACCGCCCGGTCGATTATCGGCCCGGCCTGGGCAAGGTTACGCACCCGCACCCGCAGGGTGTTGACCACCCGGTAGCCGGTAATCCTGGGCGGCTTTCCCTCTTTTTCCGGCCGGTAGTCGTACTGGGGCTGCACGCTGTAATTGACGGTCTGAATGTCCTTCTTGTCGATCCCCTGGGCCACAAAGCCTTTGATCACCTGGTCCGCGCGCCGGGCGTTCTCCTCCTGGGCCTCCCGGGCCGTGGCCGCCGTGGTGACCACGCCCACGTCCAGCAGCATCTGGTCGGGCGCGGCCTGCGCCTCTCCCCGGCCCTGCACGGTAACGGTACCCCGGGTTCCGGCCACCGCGCCGGCCGCCTCTTCCGCCTGGGCCACGGCCGGCCCCGGCCCTTTAAGGCACATACCCATCAGGCCCAGCCCCGCCAACAGCACTGCTGCCCTCCACCACTTCGCTCTCGCCATGGACCTTCCCTCCTGCAAGGTTCTCTTGCTTCTTAGACGGCGCAGAAGGGCGAAAGGTTCTGAGAACCAAAAACCCCCTTCCGTGCCGGCAGGCGCGAGAAGGAGGCAAACGCGCGAAGCCCCGACCGACTGCAGTCGGCCGGATCGGGGCCGCAGCGGCAGGCATATGAGACGGGTGACGCACGGTCTTCAGGGCAGCAGCTCTAATCCTTCGGCGAAGGCAGGCCGGTAAAGAGCGAAGTGCTTGCGGTCGTAGGTAAACACCCGCCGCAGGCGATAGCGCTCGCACAGGGCGAAGCAAGTAGCGTCCACGAATCCAAAGCCTGCATCCTGGTACTTCCCCTGGATGTCCAGTGCCACCAGCAGGTCTTCCCGTTCCAGGGGGAGCACCTCAAAGACTCCTTCCGCCACCGCGGACCACAGCCGGTCGGCGTAGTAGCCGCCCAGCCTGGCTTCCAGCAGCAGGTACGCCTCGGTTAACACCGGGAGACCGATCCCAAGAACCTCCCGCCCGGCGGTACGGCGGTAGAACTGGGCCGCCTGGGCGTGGTTCACGTCGTTTCGGTCGATAAGCGCGTAAAGGGCGCCGGTATCCACCAGGATCACCGCAGTGCCTCCTTGAGCACCTCTTCGGCCTCCTCCGAAGTGCGGCCGTCCCTCGGCCCCTCGGCAATGCCCAAGATGGAGAAGTAGTCCACCCCGGCCTTTTCCGCAAGGTAGGCCCTCAGGGCTTCCCGTATGATTTCCGACATCCTCTTGCCGGACCGGGCCGCCACTCTTCTCAGCAAGTGATACTGCTCATCCTCAAGGTACACCATGGACTTCTTCACCCTAGCGCACCCCCCGCACCCAATATAATGACATATATATTGTATGTCAAGCCAGACCCAAGCTGAGTTATCCCCACTTTCCCACGGGCGGTACCGGGTGCTCCCCGTTCGTACTG
>JANLFO010000025.1 GCA_024653205.1 Clostridia bacterium
CTATGAGCGCGGGAGTTTGGAGGAGTTGAAAGCTAAATCATTGAGATAGGAGGTACTTTTCATGCTGAGGTTTCGGGCGGTAAGACTGCTGACCATCTGCGTGCTGGGTCTGGCCTTGATCGCGGCGGGGTGTAGTAAGTCCGGTTCCCAGTCCCAGGGTCCGGCTCCGCAGGGCCAGGCCCCGGCGGAAGAGACCAAGCCGGTTGAGCTTAAAATGGTGATGTTCCTGCACGAAAACGCTACCGGCAACTTTACCAAGCTGTGGCTGGAAAAGGTGGACAAGTACGCCAACGGCCGGATCAAGATCAACGTAATCGGCGGGCCGGAAGCCATACCCGCCTCCGACCAGATAGGCGCGGTGCAGCAGGGAGTAGTGGACATCGCCAATGCCTTGTATTGGCCCGCCAACTCCCTGGTTCCGGGCTTCAACCAGATGGGCGATGCGGAGTACAGTCCCGCCCAGCTGCGCCAGCGCGGGGCGGTCTCCTACATCCAGGAGCTGTTCAAGCCGCACGGCCTGTACTACCTGGGCAACTCCTCGCCCTCGGCGGCGCAAGAACAGGCCACCTTCTACTTCAAGACTAAGGCGGTGCGCAAGCCGGAGGATTTCAAGGGGCTCAAGATAGCTACCTCGGGCGGGCAGCAGAAGGACCTCATAGAGGCGCTCGGAGGTAGTGCTCTGTCGATCCCCTTCACCGAGTACTACACCGCCCTGGAGCGCGGGGTGGCAGACGGGTACTTCATCGGGACGCCGGGGATAACCGCCTTTGGATTAGTGCCGGTTACCCGCTACTGGCTTGACGAGCCACTGGGCTCCGGGTCCGCCGGGTTTTTCGTGAACCTGAAGACCTGGGAAAGCCTGTCGCCCGACCTTCAGGACGCTCTCACCAAGGCTACCGTGGAGTTCGAGGTGGACGCTGAGCAGGCCTGGAACGATCTGATCGACAAGTGCAAGCAAGAGGCCCAGGCCGGCGGGGTGGAGATAGTTCGGTTCTCGCCCGAGGACTCCGCCCGGTTTTACCAACTGGCGCGCCAGAAGAGCATAGAGGAGAACTACGCCTCGGTCGGGGACAAAAGAGAAGTGCTGGATAAGCTGATAGAGCTTACGCTCGACGACAACTTCCACCGGCTGAAGGGCCAGCGGTAGGCTCGTTCCGTCCAAGTCGACGGGCGGACCCGCCAAAGGAGCAAATGCGGGAAGAGCCGGGGGCGGCGCGGCCGCTCCTATCCCGCCGTCCCCGGCCCGGTCTGACGCAGCGGCCGCAGGCATGCGGCCCCGCGGAGGCTGGGCGGAAGAAAGAAGGAGGCGAGATGCAGTGGGTTCTCACAACGGCGAAACCGAAGCCCTATCGCGGGTCGTCTGGGTGATGGTAGCCGTGGCCTGTGTGCTGCTGGTGGGGCTGGATACCTTTTGGCTCGCCGGCGACGTTCTTTCCCGCTGGCTTTTCTCGAAGACCTGGAGCGGCCTTTTCGAGATTACCGAATACAGCTTGCTGTGGATCACCCTGTTGGGTGCCGGTTGGGTGACTAAGAACGCCGGTCATGTGCGTATGGATCTGCTGGTCGGTCGCCTCGGCCCTCGGCCCCAGCGGGTGGTGCGCATAATTGCTCTGGTGGGGTCGGCGGTGGCCCTGGCGATCATGGTTTGGTTTACGGCCTGGCTTACGATTCACGACTACCGCGGCGGAATCAAGTATACCACCGTGCTGGAACCGCCCAAGTGGCCGGTAGAGATGGTAATGCCCGTGGGGTTTGCCATCATGCTGCTGTATGTCTGCCGGGACCTGTACCGGTTGCTGAAGTCCCGGTAGCCGGCAAACCCGTAGGGCCATACCGCGCAATTGCGCCTGCGGTGGTACGGCTGTATCGACATGCCCGCGGGCCCGAGGCCCGCACGAAAGGAGTTGCCGCCCTATGGAGTGGCCGGTAGTCTTTGCCTTAATGTTGGCTTGCCTGGTCGTTTTGATGCTAACGGGCATGCCAATCGCCTTTGCCTTCCTGCTTACCTGCATCCTTGGATCGGTTCTCTTCTGGGGAGGCCTGTCCGGCTTGGGACAGCTGGCGATGAGCGTGGGTAATTCGGTGGTAATGTTCTCGCTCTTGCCGGTCCCGCTGTTCCTACTTATGGGCAACATAATATACTGCACCGGCCTGGGGACCATGATAGTGGGGGCTCTGGATAAGCTTCTGGGCCGGTTGCCGGCGCGGTTGAGCGTACTGGCGGTGGCGGTGGGCGCGGTGCTGGGGAGTATGATCGGGATTAGCGGCGGCAGCATCGCCATCACCGCCACCAGTCTGGTGCCGGAGATGAAGAGGCGGGGCTACCGTCCGGAGATGACCATCGGACCCATCGTCTCCACCGGCACCCTGGGCACCATGATTCCTCCCAGTGCCTTGGGAGTTTTCCTGGCGGCCATGGGCGGAATTTCCGCCGCGAAGGTCCTCGTAGGCATAATCGTACCCGGGCTGCTCCTCGCCGTGGCCTTCGCGGTCTATATCCTGGTGCGCGTGGCCCTAAAGCCGGACCTGGCCCCTGCCTACGAGGTGGAAAGGGTGCCCCTGCAGGAGAAACTGCGGGTGCTGGTCCGCGAGCTGCTGCCGTTCCTGCTCATCATTTTCTCGGTACTGGGCGTCATCTTCCTGGGCATCTGTACTCCCTCCGAGGCCGCTGCCTTCGGTGCCATAGCCTGCTATGTGCTGGCCGCCGCCTACCGGAGACTGACCTGGCAGGCGGTCAAAGAATCCGCGGTGGCCACCATCGAGATCACGGCCATGATCCTGGTGATCACCATGGGGGCCATGAGCTTCAGCCGCATCCTGGCCAGCAGCGGGGCGGTCAACGGCTTCATACACTGGATCACCGACGCCCAACTGTCACCTTGGCTGGTCCTCATCGGCACCCAGGCGATAATCATGGTCCTGGGGTGCTTTATGGAGCCGGCGAGTATCGTGATGCTCACCGTGCCGGTGTTCATCCCGCTAATGTCCGCGTTAGGCTTTGACCCGATTTGGTACGCGGTAATAATGCTTCTCAACATCCAGCTCGGCCTGATTACCCCGCCGCTCGGCCTAGACGTGTACAACGCCAAGAGCGTGGTCTCCCGGCTGGACCCGGACATCACCGTCGAGGATGTCTTCCGCTCTTCGATGCCTTTCTTCTTCATCGGCGTCCTGGTGATGGTCCTGCTGATGATCTTTCCGCAGCTGGTGCTCTGGCTCCCCAGCGCGGCTAAGTAGTTAGGGCGGGGCCGGGTGCCAACCACGAAAAGACCCTTCCAGGGTAGGGGCGACGACGGCACCGCAGACCCCGGAACCGATTAGATTATCCGTAGGAGGGTGACACTGGTGAATGGGAGCGCACAGGAGCTTTACGCGGAGAGGTTGAAGCGGCTCGAAGATGCCATCGCCCTGCGGGTGCCGGACCGGGTTCCGGTGGCCGTTAACTGGGGCTTCTTCCCGGCCCGGCACACCGGGATAACCTACCGGGACTTCATGTATGACCCGGATAAGGTCCTTGCCGCCGCGATCCGGATCCACGAGGACTTCGCGCCCGACCTGGCCCAGAATCCCTTCGGCCTGTACTATACCGGCCCCATAATGGAAGCCCTGGACTTCCGCCAGATGCGCTGGCCGGGGGGAGGCCTGGACGACAACACCGCCTACCAGTTCGTCGAAGCCGAATACCTGCCGCCGGAGGAGTACGACCACTTCCTCTCTGACCCCAGCGACTGGGTCATGCGGAAGTACCTGCCGCGCATCTGCGGGGCCCTGAAGGTCTTCGGGGAGCTTCCTCCCTGGCGCGATGTGCACGGCCCGGCCAGCTTTCTCGGTCTGGTCCCTCTGGCCACGGAAGAAGGGGCGCGGGCCCTGGAGGCCCTCCGCCGGGTGGCGGAGGCAGGGAGGAGGCTTCAGGAGTACTCGCAGCGCTTTGAGGAGGAAATAACCAAGAGGGGCTTCCCGCTCTTACTCGGCGCCACCACCCTGGCTCCGTTCGACTTCCTGGGCGACTTTTTCCGGGGCACTCGGGGTATTCTGCTCGATATGCGCCGCCGACCGGAGAAGTTGCTTCAGGCCCTGGAGAAAGTGACCCCGTGGCAAATAGAGCGGGCCGCAGCCCAGGCCAAGGCGAGCGGCAGGAAAGGGGTATTTATCCCGCTCCATAAGGGCGCCAACGAGTTCATGAGCGAGGAACAGTTCCGTATCTTCTATTGGCCAGGCTTAAGGCAGGTGATCCACGGCCTGGTTCAGGAGGGACTTATCCCGATGGTGTTCGTGGAATCCGACTATACCTCCCGGCTGGAGATAATGAGGGACGTTCCCGCCGGGCGGGTGGTGTACCACCTCGAGAAGACCGACGTTTATAAGGCCAAGAGCGTCCTGGGGGACAGCGTATGCCTGCGGGGCAACGTTCCCACCTCGCTCCTGTGTGTGGGCACACCCGAAGAAGTAAAGGCCTACTGCAAGAAACTCATCGAAGAGGTGGGCCGCGACGGCGGCTTCATCCTGGACTCCTCCACCCACGTGGAGGACGCCCGGCCGGAAAACGTCAGGGCCATGATTGAGGCGGCCAAGGAGTACGGTAACTATTAGGTAAGGCGAGGGAAAGCCAGCCGGCGCGCCCTACAGCTCCTACTGGGGTTCAGCGCCGAGGCAGCAAGGAGGTGAGCCGCTCATGGTTTCTACGTCCGGGACCGACCGGCTGATCAACGTCTGGATTACGGGCGAGGGGATCGAGTTCAAGAGCGAGGACTCCGCGGCGCAGTACCGGCAAAGGGCGAGGCGCCTGCTCGACGCCGTGCAGCTTCGGGAGCCCGACCGGGTGCCGGTTTGCCCGTTGGTGGGGTTCTTCCCCGTCTATTACGCCGGCCTGACGGTTCAAGAAGCGATGTATGATACTGCCAACGCCTGCCATGCCTGGGAGAAATACGTACTGGATTTTCGTCCTGACGCCTTCCAGGGTCCGGGCCTGGTGTGGCCGGGAACGGCGCTGGAGCTTCTGGACTACAGGCTGATGCGGTGGCCGGGACACGGTACTCCCCCGGATATTCCCTACCAGTACGTAGAGGGGGAGTACATGAAGCCGGAGGAGTACGACGCCCTTATCGATGACCCTTCCGACTTCTGGCTCCGGCATTACTTCCCCCGCATATTCGGCTCCTTGGCTCCATTGGCCGCACTCCCCCCGGCGACCGATCCCATCGCCGTCGGCAATTTTATCCCCTTCGGAACGGTTGAGGTTCGCCGGGCGCTGGAGGCGGCGCTGGCCGCCGGGGAAGAGCTTTCCCGCTGGGCGGCGACCGTGCGGGCGAGTGAGCAGCGGCTACAGGCCCGCGGCTTCCCCAAACTGTCCGGAGGGGTAGCGCTGGCGCCCTTCGACATGCTCGGCGACACCCTCCGAGGAATGCGGGGCATCATGATGGATATGTACCGGCGTCCGGAGAAACTCCTGCAGGCCTTGGACAGGCTCACGCCTCTGGCGATCCGCATGGGGGTTTCCTCCGCCCGCTCGGCCGGCCACCCCATCGTATTTATCCCCCTGCACAAGGGCGCGGACGGGTTTATGTCGAGCCGGCAGTTCGAGACCTTCTACTGGCCGAGTCTTAAGAACACGGTCCTGGGATTGGTTGCCGAGGGGTTGATACCCCTCCTGTTTGCCGAAGGCGGCTACGACACCCGGCTGGAAACGATCCGCGATCTGCCTCCCGGCCGGGTGATCTGGCTCTTCGACCAGGTGAATATGAGGAGGGCCAAAGAGGTACTGGGCGGGATGGCGTGCATTGCGGGAAATGTGCCCGGCTCGCTGCTGGCGCTCGGTACGCCGGAGGAGGTCAGGCGGTACTGCCGGGAGCTTATTTCGGAGGCCGGAAGGGGAGGAGGGTTTATTCTCAGTTCCGGTGCGGCCGTGGACCAGGCGAAGCCGGAGAACCTGCGGGCGATGATTGAGGCAGCCGGTAGTTAGGCGGAGGCTGGGGCAGATGACGCAAGCCCATCGCAACGGTATCGCGAGTACAGAGGTGAGCGAATAAACCCCGGATTATAAAGGCAATATATTAGACTATATTTGACTTTTCAATTGAAACTGTGATAGTAATGATTAGACCTCCGGCAGCCCTTGTTTCTTGGCTGGCAGAACTGACCTCTGCGGTTCGCGTACGGGGACGTCAACAAACTAACGCCTTTTGGACACAGCTCCTGGCAGTTTGTCACTAAGGGCATTGCCTCTTTTGGGGGCAGCTGAATACAAAAAAGCGGAGGTGTCTAAGAAATGTTGCTTGCCGGGCGGGTAGCCATAGTAACCGGAGGCGCCCTGGGTATGGGGCGCGCCATCGCCAAGGTATTTGCCGAGCAGGGATGCGACGTGGTCATTGCCGACATCAACCTCAAGGAAGCCGAGAACACCCTGGCGGCGGTGAGGGGGGCCGGCCGGGACGGCTTGGCCCTTAAGTGCGACGTTTCCAACAGCGCCGAGGTCAAGGCCGTGGTGACGGAGGCGCTTAACCGTTTCGGAAAGGTGGATATTCTGGTGAATAACGCCGGCCGGGGCCCGGGCGCGGTACCGATGGACAAGCGCGGCATAGCCGATATCTCCGAGGACCTCTGGGACCGGCTGATTGCCATCAACCTTAAAGGTGCCTTCCTTTTCTGCCGGGAAGTGGTGCCGGGGATGAAGGAAAGGAGGTACGGCAAGATAGTCAACCTCTCCAGCATCGGCGTGCTCAGCCCGCCGGTACCCACCGCCCACTATCACGCCGCCAAGGCCGGCATCGTCGGGATGACCATGGATATGGCCGTGGAGCTTGCCCCCTACAACATCAACGTCAACGCCATCATGCCCGGACCCGTCCGCACCGATTTTTACGCCGAGACGATAAAGAATAAGAGCCCGGAGGAAATCGAGGCCTTCTTTGCCCAGTTGGGCAAGTCAACCCCCCTGCAGCGCGTGGGTCTGCCCGAGGACATAGCCTACGCCGCTCTCTTTCTGGCGTCGGACTGGGCTTCGTTTATCACGGGCGTGACCATACCCGTGGCCGGCGGCCTGCCCCTGCAGCCCCAGAGAGGAGTCCTGGTGGAGGCCAGAAAGTAGGGGGCCCCGAGAAGAGCAGGCCGGTGGAGGGAGATCGGACGGCCGGAAGCCGAGGCGCCAGGTGCCGCCGGAGGACCGCGGGGGAGGTAGTTGGCTCGGCGGACGGCCGATCGAGGGGCTGGGACCGGCAAAGCAGAGTGATACGGGATAGGTGAAACCGGATAGATAGCCAGGGAGGGAAGATAGTGACTGCCCAGGAGGAGACCAAGGGCACGGTAGTGACCGGAGTGATCGGTGAAGACGTTCACGTTGTGGGGATGAGGATTATCGAGCACGCCCTGGCGGCAGCGGGGTTCAAGGTAAACTCGCTTGGGGCTCAGGTCTCGAGGGAAGAGTTCATACAGGCCGCTCTGGAAACGGCGGCGGATGCCATCCTGGTGTCCTCCTTCAGCGGCCATGCGGAGATTCTTGCCGAGTCCTTCCGGGACATGTGCGTGGAGGCCGGACTGCGCGACGTAATCCTCTACATCGGGGGCTACCTGGGAGTGAGTGAGGAGCCCTGGGAAGGCGTAGAGGCCAGGTTTAAGAAGCTCGGCTTCGACCGGGTTTATCCGCCCGGCACCTCGCCTAATCGGGTAGTACAGGATCTTGCCGAGGATGTTCGCGCGCGTAAGAAGGCCGCCGGCCGGTAGGACGGGGCGTGAGCAAAGCAAGCGCCGCAGCCTTAATCCAGATCAGGTTTGGGGGGAGAAGGGTGCCACAGCCGATTAGGAACCGCAGGTTGGAGGAGGACGAATTCTTCGCCGAGAGGGCCGAGGTCCTGGCCCAGTGGCCCACCGGGAAGGAAATCGACCTGGAAGAGGCGGTCGAATACCACAAGAGCCTGCCGCCTACCAAGAGCTTCGTGCACAAGCTCCGCTATGCCAAGGAACACGGCGAAATCTACGCCTCCACGGGCATGGGGAAGGCCACCCTGGAGGAGCAGCTGGAGCTGTACCGATACGTGGAAAGAGAGGGTCAGGCCGACCTTCTGGGGATGTCTCCCGACAGCCTCACCCGGCAGAACGACTACCAGGCGGTTCAGAAGGGTCTGGAGGAGAGCCTGCGCACCGGGAAATCGGTCCTGAACGGCTTTCCGGTGGTAAATTACGGGGTAAAGGCCATAAGGAAACTGGTGGAAGCGGTGGGTTGCCCGATTCAGCCCCGCTACGGGGCGGCGGACGCCCGGCTCTGCGACGAGATTCTTCTCGCCGGCGGCTGCACCGGCTCGGCGCCGGACCTCTTTATGGACTTCTGGCAGCATTCGGCGCGGGTCCCGCTGGAGAAGGTCATGCGCACGCACCAGTACGTTTGCCGGCTGATCAGTTATTACACCGAGCGCGGGGTGCCCATGTACGCCGCGGCTCAGGGCTTCTACGGCGCCGGGATCCCCCCCTCCCTGCAGACGGCCACGGTGATCGTCTCCTCGGCCCTGCAGGCCGGGCAGGGCGTCAAGCACCTCTACGTGGCCTGCGTGGGTCACGGGAATCTGGTGCAGGACGTAGCCTCGGCGCGGGTGCGCCTGCGGCTGGCCCGGGAGTACCTCGCGCGCCTGGGCTATGCCGACGTCGAATTCTTCTGGGGCCTTAGCTTCAACCTGATGCAGTATCCGGCGGAGGCGGGCCCGAGCCTGGCGGTGGTTTTCATGAATACCCTGATGGGCAAGCTGATCGGCGCCCAGCTCAGCGACATCCGTACGGTGGCCGAGGCCAAGGCCATCCCTACTAAGGAGGATATTGCCAACACCTTCCGCACGGCCAAGGTAATCCAGAACTACCTGCAGCCCCAGAAGCTCGAGGTAGATCGGGAGGCCTGCCGGCTGGAAGAGGAAATGCAGGAGAAAGAAGTGCGCTCCATTCTCGAGAAGGTCCTCGAGTTCGGCGATGGCGACATCCTGGTAGGGGCCGCCAAGGCAGTGGAGGTAGGAGTGTTGGATAACCCCTTTGCCGCCAACCGGGCGGCGGCGGGCAAGGTTATGGGCATAAAGGACGCCGAGGGAGCAATACGCTATCTCGACATCGGCAATCTTCCCTTCCCAAGCGAGGTCGTAGAGTACCACCGAGAGAAGATTGCCCAGAGAGAGAAGAGGTCCGGCCGCAAGGTAGACTACGAAACCATAGTCAACGACCTCCTGGCCGTAAGCCGGGGCTACCTGGTTTAGGTGCCGGGGGAAGCGGGCAAAGGGGGGTGATAGCCGGTTCGCGCGGTTTCTCGGGCGCGGCGTCGTGCTTGCGATCACCGGCCCGCCGGGAGTGCAGTGCACGGCTGCCGGGGGTTTGGCGAAGAACTTGCAAACGGTGAGAGGTAGCGAAGGTTGTGGGAGGACCACGATGCTTCGCTGGTGAGCCCAAATATCACCCTGGAAGGGGGCCCAACCCAGAAATGAAACGCAGATCGGTATTAGTCGTAGCGGTAGTCCTGGTGGTAGCCCTGCTGAGCGGGCTTATGGTTTCTTGCGGAGGACAGAAAGCCGGGGAGCAGACGGGACAGCAGGGTACGCAGACGGTGGTGCTCAAGTTCGCCAGCTTCCAGACCGGAGCGTATGTAGACAAGGAGCAGGCCTTCGTGGATCGGTTCAATGCCCGGTGCGGCCCTGCCTACCGCATAGAGTACTATCCCTCCGAGCAGATGGTAGGCATGGCCGAACTGCTGGATGCCGGCCGGACGGGCGTGGCGGACCTGGTCAGCTTGGTACCCAATGCCTATGCTGCCCACGACCCGAGGCTGGGCGCCATAGAGTTGCCCTTCCTGTTTAACAATATTGACGCGCATGTAGAAGCCCTGCCCAAGCTGGCGCCGCTGTATAACGAGGTGCTTGAGCAGCAGTTTAACCAGAAGCTTCTGTGCGTGCATAACTTCACCGCTACCGAGTTGCTGAGCACCCGTCCGGTGAAGACCATGGAGGACTGGCGCGGCCTGGTAGTCCATGCTGTGTCTCCGGTAATCTCCAATGTAGTGACCAGCCTGGGAGGCAGCGCCGTATCCCGTCCCTTCCCCGAGGCCTACGAGTTGCTGCAGAAGAAAACGGTAGAAGCGACTTTTAACGCCCCAGGTATGATAACCACGTATAAGCTGAACGAGGTGGCCAAGAACCTGACCGTGGCCTACTTCTCCGCCGCCATGCACGGCATATCGGTTAACCTGAATAGCTGGAACAAGCTCCCGGCGGACGTCCAAAAGGCCCTGGTCGAGGAAGCCGAAGCCTACGCCAGGGACATGGACGAGTGGTGCAAGGGCGATGAGTACGAGGGCGCGCTCAAGCGGCTGGAACAGGCCGGGGTCCAGGTATACCAGGTGCCCAACGCGGAGCGGGAACGCTGGAAAGAAGCGTGCCGGCCTTACCTTGAGAAGCAATTGCAGACTCTGGGCGATTTCGGGCAGCAGGTTCTGAAGATCGCCGAAGAGGTCAACCAAAAGCACCCGATTCAATAGGGGTTGTCGGCCTCTGGCACCCTACCGGTCCGCCCGCCGATGCGGGGGGACCGGTAGGGTAGTTTGAAGTCGGGGAGGGGTAAAGTTGGCGGACCGGTCCCTACCGAGAGTGGGGCGATTCATCGATCGCCTGACCCAGGTCATGCTGGCGGCAAGTGCCCTTTCGGGAGTGGCGCTTGCCGTGGTGGTGACCTACGGGGTGTTCATGCGTTATGTCCTCCGCACCGCCGAGCCTTATAGCGCGGAATTGAGCGCCATAATACTGCTGTTTCTGGCCTTACTGGCAATACCCGGCGTGGAGGCTTTGGGTCGACACGTCCAGAACGACATGCTGAGCTCCCACTTTCCGCCACGGGCAAGCACTCTGGTGCTGCAGGTTTTGGCTCCCCTGGTGGCGCTGTTGTTTGTGGCCGTATTGATCTGGAAGAGCACGGGAAATGCCCTGTATTCGTTAAAAATCGGGCAGATCAGCGCCTCGGCCTGGGCGGTGCCGCTGGGGCCGATCAAGCTTATCATACCTGTGGGCTACATCGTGCTCTGCCTGGTTATCGTCCAGAAGCTGTGGCGAGGCGTTATCGGGTTGACGGGCAGGTCGTCAAGAGACCGGTAGGGGGCGGAAGGAGGTCCGGGTGGCTCGGCTTCCTTCCCGTGTCCTGCAGATTGTACGGGGAGGCAGAAGGTGGGCATGGAACCGGTCACGATTGCTCTGGTCTGCATTGCCGGAGCATTGGCGCTGATGCTGCTGGGTATCCCTGTCGTTTACTGCCTGGGCTGCACGGGGGCGGTGATGGCCTTTCTCATTTACGGGCCGGTCAGCCTGGACAAGGCGGGCTGGACCACCTTTACTACTCTTTACAACATAAACTGGGTTCCCCTTCCCCTGTTCGTTCTCATGGGTTGTATCATCAGCCAAACCTCCATGGGGCAAGACATTTATAGGGCCGCGCGCAACTGGCTCTCGCGCCTGCCCGGGGGTCTTGTGGTGGCCACGATATTTGGCGAGGCGGCAATGGCCTCCGCGGTGGGCAGCAGCACGGCCTGCGCCCTGGCGGTGGGAAAGATGGCCGAGCCCGAGTTCGAGCGATACGGCTACAGTAAACCCTTCGCCATGGGAGCCCTTACCTGTGGCGGTGTACTTGGCCCCCTGATTCCGCCGAGTATTGGGTTCATTACCTACGGAGTTCTGGCGCAGGTGTCTATCGGGCAGCTGTTCATTGCCGGGATAGTACCGGGCATTATTCTGGCGTTCATGCTGGCGGGCGTGGCGGTGATAATGTGCTGGAGAAACCCGGTCCTGGGTCCGCCGGCAGGCGCGGTCTCCTGGGCCGAGCGGCTCTCCTCACTCAAGAAGGTCTGGCCGTTAGTCGCAGTCATGCTCTCCATCATCGGAACGATTTATCTGGGAATCGCCAGCGCCGCCGAGGCAGCGGGCGTGGGTTGTGTGGTGGTCATAATACTCGCGTTTTTCGTATACCGTCTTCGCTGGGCCGACTTCTACCGCGCCATCGTAGAGGCGGCGACCCTCAACGGCATGATCCTGTTCATGATGGTCGGAGCCTGGTTCTATTCCTACGTCCTCGGCACCTCGGGCGCTGCCAAGAGCCTGATGGAGCTGGTCTACGGGACGGGCTTGCCTCCGCTGGGAATAGTCTTTCTTATAAACATTATCCTCTTGATCTTGGGATGTTTCATCGATGCCATAACCATCATGCTGCTCACCATACCCCTTTTTGTTCCCATCGTCGTCGGCCTGGGTTTTGATCCCGTATGGTTCGGGGTACTGTACGTGGTCAACATGCAGATAGGGCTGATCACTCCCCCCATGGGACTGGACCTGTTCACGGTGCGCTCCGCCTTTAACCTCCCCGCGGGACACTTGCTGCGCGGGGTGCTGCCTTTCCTTGTGGTTCTGATTATTTTCCTGCTCCTGCTGGTATTCTTCCCGCAGCTGAGCCTGTGGCTGCCCGGCACTATGGGAATGGGACGGTGAATGAGTCGTCTTGGGCGGGAAGCCGTGCGTCAATCCCTTGGCGGAAAGGTGCCGGTTCAGCGGCACCTTTCCCCTTGCGGGCGGCATGAATCGCGTGGGATCTGAGGCCAGCATCATGGTCACATGGTCATAAGTCCCCCGGGATCACCGGAGGGTAATGCCGGGAGCGCTGTTGCCCGGGCTCACAGCGCCTCTGTATCGGCTATGAGTTCACTCTGCCGAAGCGTGGAGCAGAAGCGTTCGGCCAGGTGGTTACGGGGGCCGCGGGGACGAATCGCCTGATACTGCTGCTTGGGAAGCGGAGCCGGGGGCTCGAGTTTCAGGAGGGTTCCGTTTCTCAGGTCGTCCTCCACGGTGATTTCATGGGTAATGGCGAGCACGGGGCTGGTCCTGACTATCTTCTTTACGGCCTCGGGATGAGTCGCCTCCAACACCGTGCGGGGATGCACTCCCAGGGTTGTGAAATAGCGGTCAACCATTTCACGCAGGGCAGACCCCGGGGGAGGCAGCACGAGAGACGGATGACGCCAGTCAAGGCACTCGGCGACCTCACGATGCTTTGCGTTGGCCACCGCTACCAGGCCCAGGTGAAAGGTGAACTCCTGCAGGGTGCCCGGCGCCTCATATCGTGCCGGAATGATGCCGACATCGTAATGACCGGCCCGCACCCCTTCGGCAATGGCGTTGTAGTCGGTAGTAATCATCAACGTTACTGACGGAACGGTGCCGACGAGGCCGAAATGGCTGCGGTACCGGCTGGCTACCTCGGGAAGGAGGTAGGTACCGGTCAGGAGGTCGGATATTACCTTGACCGATGTTGCCGCCTCTTCTTGGATTCTGAGCCTTTCCAGCCCTGCCACCAACTTGTCAGCGTCCCGAACCATCCGGCGCGCCGTTCGGTAGACCATTCTCCCGGCCGCAGTAAGCTCCACGCTGTTCGAAGCATGGCTTCTGGCGAGGAGCCGGTGGCCGAGCTCACGCTCCAGGGCCTTTATCTGAACGCTTATGGCCGGCTGGGTGACGTGAAGCCTCTGCGCAGCAGCAGAGAACCCCCCGGTTTCAACCACCGTGAGAAATACCAGTAATTGATGCAGCGTCACGGCCTTGTATCCACCTTTCGTCTTCGCGGTTATAAGCGAATACCTATATCGAATATACCAAATTGAATTTGCTTTCGCAAGTGAGGCCTGATAGACTCTTCCCAGAAGGGGGTGAGATTCGCTCAAGACCGCTCCCAGGGGGCGGGGAGCGGAGGACCGCAGAGGGAAGAGACCGGGCGCTGCCGGTTGGGTTGGAGTCTACGCCGCAAAGGGAGGAAATGCCGATGAGTGCCGTCCACTGCGAATACTGCGGGCGTCCTATCAAAGGCGAGCCCGAGATAAGGGTCCGTCGGGGCAAAGAACATATATACTGTTCTGATTTTTGTTTTAAACTGCACTTCTACGATGCGCCGACGATTACGCATGAGGATCTGCAGAAAATGTATGCCCTTCGGTGCGTTCCCGTCCGGTTTGATTGAAGCTAAAGGGGGACAGACAGCATGACCAGACGTCTGGAGGAACTGGTCGAGGCGGTTATCGACACCGATTTTCTCATCATCGGCGGCGGGCTGGCGGGCAGCATGGCGGCGCTGCGGGCGAAGAAGCGGGATCCCAACCTGGACGTCACCGTCATCGACAAGGCCAAGATGGAGTACAGCGGCGACGGGGTTGGGCTGGATAATTTCAATCAGGTGCCCCTGCACAAGGAGGATCTGCAGAGGGACGTTGGTGAAGGCGAGGCCAAGAAGGCCGTTTTCGGCGGGGAGCGGATGAAGGGGCTGAAGCAGCTGAGGCTGGACGCCATCCAGATGAAGCACGCCTATATTTCCCAGCCCATTCTGGAGGAAATCGGGGTAAAGGTGCGGGAAGACGACGGGACCCTGCACGTACTTCAGGGGTACAGGCGGGGAACGGTGTGGGGTCGGGTAGAGTACGATGAGCAGGGACGGCCCACCGAGCCCCTGTTCGGAAGCTTCTCCCGAGCCTCAGATCTGAAGATCAAGCTGGGCGCCGCCGTGCGCAAGACCGGCACCCGGGTGCTGGACCGGACCATGCTGACCGGCATAATCACCCGCGACGGCGCGGCCATAGGCGCCACCGCCATTAACACCCGGACCGGGAAGTTTCTGGTCTTCCGGGCCAAGGCCATCCTTCTGGCCACCGGAGCCGCCAGCCGGCTGTACCCCTATCCCTGGGCACCGTTCCCCAATGATCTCTTCTACACCCTCACCTCCCCGGTCAACCACGGGGGAGGGCACGTCGCGGCCCTGAGCGCCGGGGCCAAGCTGTACTGCATGGAGATGTCGGTGGTCTACAACGTCTCCAAGGGCATAAACCACAGCAGCGGTGGCGGGGCCTGCAACTGGTACTTCAAGATGTACAACTCCAAAGGTGAGATTCTGGAAGACAAATACGCGGACCGGGTAGTCACCAAGGCCGGAGGCATGATCCCGGGAGTCAACTTCATGTTTGCCCCGGACATGCGCAACGCCGAAGTAGAGAAAGACGTAATAAGATCGGCCAAGGACCGGGCCACGGAAGACGAAATAGCGGCGGTGTACTTCACCGCGGCCACCGAGCCTCCCAAGGCGCTGAAATTCCACAAGCTGGCCGGAGGTCTTACCAACGAAGCCCCGGCGGAATGCGTACCGGTGCTGGTAGGAGTGGGAATGGCTACCGGCGGGGTGCTGCGGGAGAACGACTACTCCGAGACGGGGGTGAAAAACCTGTTCGCCGCGGGTAACGTCGTGGGCAGCGGCGGCTCCTTCGGCTTTACCTGGGCCTGCCTTATCGCCGACCACGTCCTGGACCTCGTGAAGGGCCAGGCGCTGGCGCCGATTGGGGTAGAGCAGCTGGAGCAGATCGACCGGACGCGGCAGCGGGTCTTTGCCGCCCTGGGCCGCAGGGTAGAGTATCCGGTGAACCCCTTGGAGCTGGAGCACTACGTACGCTGGGTGAACTACAACTACGTAGGACTGCACAAGATCAAGGCGCGGATGGAGCGGGCGCTAGAACTCATCCGCCTGGCGCGGGAAGAGGGGGTGCCCCTTCTGGTGGCCACCAATCCGCACGAACTGATGCGCGCCCTGGAGGTTCAGGACATAATCGACATCTCCGAGCTGCACGTGCAGTCCTCCCTCCTGCGGACCGAAAGCCGGCTGGTACCCATTCATTTCCGGGAGGACTATCCGGCGCTTGACCCGCAGTGGGACAACAAGATCGTTACGGTCAAAAAAGTGGCCGGCGAGCTCAAGTACGCCGTAGAAGACCTCAACTAGCGAAAGGTGGTGGTCGAGGTGTATGCCAACAAGGTGGGTTACGGTCCGAGAATAGACTACCGGCACTGCAAGGGGTGCGGTACCTGCTACGACAACTGTCCCATGGACGTATTTGCCTGGGACGAGGAGAAACAGATGCCGGTGGTGGCCTATCCGGCGGAATGCACCATTTGCTGCTTCTGCGAAACCACCTGTCCCGAGGTGGCCATAGACGTTGCCATTCCCGTGCACCACCTGCTGGACTTCGGCATTCGGCTGACGCAGATGAACCGGAAGAGCAGGTTCCTCGGGGCAAGCTAGACAGGAGTTTTAAAGCCCGGGGGCGGCCGCCCGCTTTCGGGCCGGTTGCCCCCTACAGGGTATCGGCTATTCTGAGTACAGGCAACGGTTGGAACCGGCTGGGGGGGATGCATGGGAAAAGTTGCCTAAATTGCGGTCACAAAGCACGGGATGTCTGAGGCTGCTGCAACTGCCTGCAGGGAGGAGGAAGATAACCGTGAACAGGAGGCCCGCACTGAGATTAATAGTTATGATTTGTCTGGCGAGCATGCTCCTGGGCGCAGTAGGGTGCCAGTCGTCCTCCCAGCCCGCGCCGGGCGGGACCGAAGGCACTCCTGCCGTCGAGAAGCCGATAGAGCTGAGATTCACCACCGTCGTAACCACCTTACACCCCAACTACCGGGCCTGGTCGCAAGTCGCGGACGAGGTCAATAAGAGAACCAACGGCAAGGTCAAGATAACGCTTTATCCTTCGGGCACCCTGAATGCCCCCAACGAGACCTTCAACGCGGTCAAGTCGGGACTGGCCGATATCGGCGGAGCTCCCGTGGGATACTCCGCCACCATCATGCCGCTCAACAAGCTCGTGGGCGACGCCATGCTAGGCGTTCCCTCTGCCAGTGAAGCCGCGAAGATATGGTCGGAAGCATTTGCCAGTCTGCCCGAACTGCAGCAGGAGTTCGAGGGCGTACACCTGCTGTGGATGGCGGCAACCACGCCTTTGTGCCTGGGGACGAGGGACAAGAAGATAGGCAAGTTGGAGGACCTCAGGGGTCTGACGCTGAGGTTCCCGCCCGGACTGGAGCCGCTGGCCAAGAAGTGGGGGGCCAATCCGGTCAACATGCCCATAGCCGACATCTATGAGGCCCTGCAGAAGGGGACGGTGCAGGGGTTCTACGGCGGCGCAGAAATGCTCCAGTCCATGAGGCTGGCGGAATTGACCAAGTATGCCGTCGGAAACCTGAACATGGTTTACGGACTGTCGTGGATAGGAATGAACAACAAGACCTGGGAGTCTTTGCCGCCAGATGTGCAGCAAGTCTTTAACGACATTCGCGATTGGGCCCAGGAAGTCACGGTAGCCGCGTTTGATCAGTCGGAAAGAGAGGCCAGGGAGTTCGCTGCCGCACAAGGCTGCGAGATGGTTGAGCTTGACTCCGCGGAGGTTCAGAGAATTCACGAGGTTTCCCGGCCGGTATTCCGGCAGATAGCCGAGACCTTGGAGGGGCAAGGCAAGCCGGCGAAGAAGGTCTTGGAGGCGTTGGATCAGTTGCTGGCTAAGCACGGCTACAAGTAGGTAGGCCGGCGCTCTTGGGGCCCGGAGTCGGCTTCTCCGGGCCCCGGCCGGGAAAGGACGAGGTGGCGCCGGCGGAGGGTCCACCGGGAGGGAGGCTTGCGCGGTGAAGGACAGGGACGCCCTGGGTAGTTTGGGAAGTGGGGTTCAGAAAACCTGTACGGCGGCGAACGGCCTATCCGCACTTATCATGATTGTGCTGACCGGCCTGCTAATTGTCAACATATTCGGCCGCCTTCTGGGCCGCCCGATCATAGGTACCTACGAGCTCGTTCAGTATGGGTTCGCCCTGGTGGTGTGCTTGGCCATAGCCTACACCGCTCTGGAGGAAGGACATATCGCCGTGGAACTGGTCTTCGACCGGTTTCCGCCGCGGGTGAGAAGCCTCATAGCCGTAATCAACACGTTGCTGGTCAGCGTGCTGTCCCTGACGATTGCCTACAGGCTGCTGGCGGACGCTCTGGAGGCCCTGGGGCGCAGGGAAATGACCAGCACCCTGGGCCTGCCCATGTACGCCTTTCAGTTTGCCCTGGCGTTTGGCTTCGCTCTACTGGCAGTAGTGACCGCGACTAAACTGGCAAAGAGGTGAAGCAGGCATGTCACCTGTGGGCGTCGGCATTACTGGCTTCCTGATACTTCTGGCCCTAATACTGCTGTTCAGATTTCCAATTGGCTTTGCCCTAATACTGGTCGGGTTCGCGGGGATTGCCGTTCTGACCTCCCTGGAAACGGCATTGGGCATGCTGGGCCACCAGGTTCTGGCCAACGCCGCCAGCTATGACATGGCTATGGTGGCCATGTTCGTGTTCATGGGGGAACTGGCCGGCACCATGGGAATGAGCGAGAGGGCCTTTGCCTCGGCCTACCGGCTGCTCGGAAGAGTTCGGGGTGGCCTGGCCATAGCCAGCATTGCCGCGTGCGGCGCATTTGCCGCCGTTTGCGGATCCAGTCCGGCCACTGCGGCGACTATAGGGGGTATTGCCATTCCCGAGATGAAGAAGTACGGGTATAAGGACGACTTCATCTGCGGAACGGTCGCCGCCGGAGGCCTTCTGGGCATCCTGATCCCCCCCAGTATGGGGTTCATACTGTTCGGGTTGCTGACCGAGCAATCCATTGCCAAGCTCTACGTGGCGGGCATCCTGCCGGGGCTGCTGCTCATGGGATTCTTCGTGCTGGTATGCTTTCTTGTGGCCAGAAGTGGGGGTGGAGCAGAACGGTCAGCGACCCCTGTCTTGACCGGCGCCCGGGAGAAACTGGCTTCCGTTACGGGGCTTACCGACATTCTGGTGGTGTTTCTGCTGGTAATCGGTGGGCTTACGCTGGGGTTCTTCAGCCCCACCGAGGCAGGTGCTGCCGGCGTTCTGGGCATCGTGGTCGTCGCCATGGTCAGGCGCGTCTTTACCTGGAAACGGCTGTGGGTGGCGATGCTGCGTGCCACGGCAACCACGGGCATGATAGTTATAATCTTTATCGGAGCGATGTTGTTCACTAATTTCCTGGCAGCAAGCATGCTTCCTTTTAGCCTGAGCGAATTCTTTGCCAACCTCTCGGTTTCGCCCCTGCTGGTGATGGCAGGAATACTGCTGCTGTGGATAGTGCTGGGTTGCGCCATGGATTCCATTGCCATGATCATGCTCACCGTCCCGGTACTATACCCTATTGTGGCGGCTTTAGGTCTGGATCCGATATGGTTCGCGGTTTTGGGAGTGATGTCCATCGAGGCCGGCCTGATTACCCCTCCGGACGGCATGAACCTCTATATCGTAGCCCGCATTGCCAAGGTCCCCCTGCACGTGGTGTTTCGGGGAGTAATCCCGTTCATCCTGGCCGTAGTAGTGGCCATGGTCCTGGTGCTGTTATTCCCGCAGATAGCGCTGGTCCTTCCGAAGCTGCTGTAGCGTGTAGATGGTCGTCCCCGTAAAAGTATGACCCGGCGCGACCGGCGGCCTTAATGTGCAATGGCATCCGAGGGTGGGCGGTTCCCCCTGTGGGGATAGGCATATTCCTGGCCTAAATGCCTGCGGTGGCCAGGTTGAGCTTGAGGGCGGCCTGAAGTTCGGATAGAATCGGTTCGTGCGGGCGGTGGGGAGGTGGAGACCGGCTGAAAGGCGGCGACTGCGGCGCCGGAGGCAATTATACTTGGGGTTTAGCGGCACATCAGAGGAGCCGCTGCCGGAGGTGTGGGTCAATGCGTCACGATTACTCAATACTGAACAAGTTTGGTTTTAAGATTAAGCCGGTGGGCGTCAAGTTCCTGCTCAACAGGTTGGAAGGAATAGAGGTGATCGACAGGAACCTTCCCCTCTGCGAAACCTTAAAGGAGGCTCAGGAAAGGCGCGCCTTCTGCATCGACGAGCAACACATGACCTGTATGGGTCCGGTGCTGCTGGGCATGAGGGATCCGGACCCGATTTTCGCCAGCGGCCATGTCGGAGCAAAGGAGGGCATTTATGAGGAGCCCCGGGCCAATCGGCGTATCTATCAGGCCATTCCCAGGCTGGGGAAGGGTACGGTAAGGTACGTGGCCCTTGCGTGTCTGGATGACCTGCCCTTCGAGCCGGACGTGCTGGTTATTGCCGCCGAACTGGATCAGGCCGAGGTTATACTGAGGGCGGCAAGCTACTCTACCGGCCGGCCCTTGACCTCCAGAATCACGCCGGTGCTCAGCTGTGCCTGGATTCTGGTGTATCCGTACGTAACCGGCGAGTTGAACTACACCGTCACCGGCATAGGCTACGGCATGAAGGCCAAGAAGCTGTTTCCCGAGGGGCGGTTCCTGATATCGCTGCCGTTTGATCTCATACCCATGGTGCTGGAGAACCTGCGGAACATGGAGTGGGTGCCTCGGCTCTACACACTTGACGAGGCGGCAAGAAAGCAGTTTGCGGAAGAACTACTGACGGAGCTCCGAGAGGAGTACCTGAGAGGCTAGGCCAGTTATGTTGAGAGGGGAGCCTAAGGAGGCAGCGAACGCTGCTCTCAACTTTTTCAGTCAAAGGAAAGGGGGTGCCGAACGTGGATCAGGCCGAACTGGAACGGTACATTTTCCGGGCGGAGCGGCTTAAGGCGGAAACCCGGCATCCGGAGATCATGGCGCCGATACTGCGCTTCCGGAACCAGGGTGAGGTCGGGAGCCACAGCTTCATGCTGAGCTGGGAGGCCATAACCGAGCCCTTCGTCATGGAACCCCAGCCCATGGTGCACGACTTCGACCAGGTTCTGATGTTTATCGGCGGCGACCCTACCAACCTGCCGGAGCTGGGAGGGGAGGTTCGCATCAGCCTGGGCAAGGAGCAGGACGCCATGAGCGAGTTCGTCCTGACTACCGCCACCGTGGTCTACATTCCGGCCGGGCTCTGGCACTGCCCCTTGGTGTTCGCTCGAGTGGACGACCCCAAGCGGCCGATTCTCTTCCAGGATTTGGTTCTAACCAAGGAGTATAAACGCTCCTACGGCAACCAGGCATAGTTGAGCGAGGGCGGCAAACGGGTGGTTCGCGGACGCTATCTGGTTGATTCCGGCGGTAGGAAACCGTTTCAGTGTCGCTCCCGCTACGGGTAAGTCTGGTCCCACGGTAAGGAGGGACACATAAGAAGGGTCAAGGAGATTGTCGCCGAGATAGAAGAGGAGCTTAAGTAAGGAAGAACCGAGCCGATGTGGTGAGAAGGTGCAGACTGAAGGGCTGGGATTACTCCCAGCCCTTCAGTCCCAAATCCCTGGCGACTGCCCGGGCAAGCGGTTCCAGACGTGCGGTGTCCGGGCTTTCCACGTAAATGCGGACCACCGGTTCGGTGCCCGACGGTCGTATCAGCACCCAGTTTTCGTCCTCGAGGAGCAGCTTTACGCCGTCTTTGTCCTGGCGCGCGAGCACGGTCAGGCCGGCGACTTCCTCCGGACGGTACCCGGCCAGGAATCGGGAAAGCCGCTCCGTCTCCTCCACGGCCAGAGGCAGGTCCCAACGGCGGTTCTCCTTAAGCCTTATGTGCTGGGCCAGCATGCGCTGGCAAGAGACCAGGGATCCGTAGGTGGCCACCATTTCCGCCAGGAGGCAGGCGGCCAGTATGCCGTCTTTCTCGGGAACGTGCCCGGCCAGGCTGAGGCCCCCGCTCTCCTCTCCGCCGAAGAGGGCCCCGGCCGCGAGCCTTTCTCCCACATACTTGAAGCCCACCGGGGTCTCCGTGAGGGTAAGACCGAAGCGTCCGGCCAGGGCGTCCAGCATATGGGTGGTGGCCAAGGTGCGGACCACTTCGCCCTGGTGCCAGTCTCGGCTTTGAATGAGGTGATAAAGCAGCAGGGCCAACACCTTATTGGCCGACCAGAAGGCGCCGGCAGCATCTATTACTCCAAAGCGGTCGGCATCCCCGTCCAGGGCCAGGCCGAGGTCTGCTCCTTCGCGGGTGACGGCCTCCGCCAGGGCCGACAGGTTGGCCGCCACCGGGTCCGGAGCCCGGCCCCCGAATAGCGGGTCCCGCTCGCCGTGCAGGACCTGCACCTGAAACCCCATTTCCGCCAGGAAGTCGTCGGCATAGCCGGAGGCGGTACCGTACATGGCGTCCACGATTATCTTGAGCCGCCGGGCGGGGGTCTGCCGTACCAGGTTCCCCAGGTGGGCAAAGTATTCCTCCCGCAGGTCTACCTCGCTCCAGAGGTTTCTCTTTTCGGCTTCGGTCCGAGAGAGGAGGCGGGGCTGGGGATCCTGCTCCAGGCGGGCCTCCACGGCTTGGGTAACATCGGTCGAGGCCGGACCGGCATAAGCGGGAATGAACTTTAGACCGCAGTAACGGGCCGGGTTGTGGCTGGCGGTGATCATAATGGCTCCCGCGGCCTGATAATACCTGACGCCGAAGGCAATCACCGGAGTAGGGGTGGGCCGGTCAACCAGTAGTACCGAAAAATCGTTACCGGCCAGGACTTCGGCCGCCCGCGCGGCGAAGTCCTCTGCCTGGAAGCGGCAGTCGTAGCCTACGACCACCGGACGGTTCTGGCCCTGGTCCCGCAGGTGGGAAGCAATGGCCTGGGCGACCTTGGCCACACCGGCAAAGGTAAAATCGTCGGCGATGATGCCCCTCCAGCCGTCAGTTCCGAACTTGATGTTCACGGCTCTCCCCCCAGGTAGAATAGTTTTTCGGCGGCGCTACCGGCGTCTCCGGCAGGTCGGTTATGTCCACCGTCTGCTGCAGGCGGTCGGACCTCAGATCCACGTAAAGCGAGCCATCGGTATTGAGCGCGGCATAGGCCACTTGCTGGAGGTCGGTAATGCCGCGCTTGGCCAGCTCGTTTCGCAGCCATTCCAGACTGAGACCGTTTTGTTGCAGGTTCTGGAATATCACCTGCCCGTCCATAACCAGCTCGCTGGCCAGGCCCTCGTAAGGGGTGGGTACCCCCAGGTCGGCGGGAGTGACCGGCCTTTTCTGGGACTTGGGGAGTACGCTCAGGCTTCCGTTGGGCTCCAGAATGGCGTATTCCACATCGGAGAGGTTAAAGATGTCCTTCTCGCGGAGCTGCATGATCAGTTCGTCCAGGTTGTAGCGCATCTTGCGCATGTTTCCTTCCAGGACCTTGCCGTTATGCACCACGATGGTCGGCTCCCCGGCGATCAGCCGCCGCGCCGGCCGGCTCTTGATGGCCACCAGACCCATGCAGTAAGTTAGGGTGGCGAAAAGCGTAAGACCCAGGAAATGAACCCATATACGGCCCGAACTCACATCCGTAGCCAGAACGGCGGCAATGCTGCCAAAGGTAATCCCGTTTACATATTCGTAGAAGGTCAGCTGCCCCACCTGCTGTTTACCCAGCAGCCGGGCATAGACCATGATCGCGGTGAAGGCCAGGACGGTCTGAACCACTACCCTAGCCAGGTCCACGCTGGCGTCCCCTCAGACGCGCTCCTTATGGCGCAGATAGTAAAGAAGCAAGAGACCGCCGATGAGAAAGCCCACCGTGGCCAGCCCGTCCCAGAGCAATTCCCTCATGTCGCCCACCTCATTATGCTTAGTATCCCCCCTTTCCCCAGTCCTAGTCTCATCCCCGTCGGGCCTGACTGGCAGCTATCCTTTCTTCGTTCCACCCGGCCGGCAGCCGTGCCGTTTGGCCGTCCGTCCATACCAGGTTCTTCGCTGCCAGGCCTCGGCACCATGCCCGGCGCAGCAGCGGTACCGGGGCCAGAGTACGCAGCCCAAAGCCGTTTTCCAGCCACACTTCGCTGCGGAAAGGCGATTGCTCCAAGCGGCGGTAGAAGACCACCCGCTCCAGCACCACATAACCCCAACGGGGTCCCCGGCGCATGGGCAGGGGTACCAGGGTCAGGCCCGGCGCCAGTGGTAGCGGTAGAACACCCGGTTGGGGCCGGTTACCCACCAGACGGCGCAACCGCCACCGGAGGCCGCCCCAGTCTACACTCAGCCGTCGGGCCAGTGCCAAAACCACCTCCCGTGGTGGGCGACTGGAAAGCCCCACTTCTCCGTTAGACCACCACAGGACGGAGCCGCAATCGGCAGGTATTACGGCCTGCAGCCCCGTCCACCGGGTCTCGGTTGGCGTTTCCATCCTCCTCCGTTTCACCTCGAGAGCTAGACTTTCTGGGCGGACACAAAATCCTTAAGGCCGGAAAGGATCTGGCCGAGGCGCGACCACCGGCCGTAAAAGCGTATGTAGGCCCGGATGGTCTCCAGGGCAATATCCCGCTGGGTCAGCTTCTCGGTCCGCATTACCGCGTGACCGCCGTCGTAGCGCGACCAGTCGTAGGTGGCGATGCGGTTCTCCGCCTGGGCACGGCGAAAGAGCTCGGTCCCGGGAAACGGGGTCAGAATGGAAAACTCGGCGATGTCCGGATTGAGCCAGCGGGCGTACTCCACGGTCTGCCGGATGGTCTCCCGGGTCTCCGAGAGCCCGCCTACTATGAAGCTTCCCCAAACCCGGATGCCGTAGCTCTTTAACAGCTTTACCGCCCGCGCGGCAACATCGGTGGTGAAGCCCTTCTTGTAGGCCTGCAGCATGGCTTCACTGGCACTCTCCAGGCCCAGGAAGACCATCTTGGCTCCCGCCCTGGCCATTTCCTCCACCATACGCTCGTTACGAACTATGGTGTCCACCCGAGAAAAACACCACCAGAAGATGTCCAGGCCCCGCCTGGTGATCTCCTGGCATACCTCCAGTACCCGGCGGGGGTTTAGGGTGAAGTTGTCGTCCAGGAAGGCTATGGCCTTAAAGTTGTAGCGGTCGGTGAGATGTTCAATCTCGTCCACTATGTTCTTGGCGCTCCGGGCCCGCCACCGCCGGCCGGCAAAGCTGGAAGAAGAGCAGAAAAAGCAGTTGTGCGGACAGCCCCGGCTGGTAACCATGCTGGTGAGCAGGCGACCGCTGAGGTGGCTGTGGCGGTACTTGTGCATGGGAAGAAGGTCCCGGGCGGGCAGGGGTAGGGCGTCGAGATCCCTTACCGGCTGGGCGTCCGGGGTGCGGCAGACCTGGCCGTCCACCAGGAAAGATATGCCCGGCACGTCGGCCGGGTTGCCCCCGGCGCCGAGACAGTCTACCAATTCCGGGAAGACGTTTTCTCCTTCCCCCCGCACTATGTAGTCCACGGCTCCGGTTTGCAGGGTATCGGCGTCCATGAAGGTGGCGTGGTATCCGCCCATAACCACGGTTCTGCCCGCCTCCTTGGCCCGGCGGGCGATGTCCAGGGCCTCGGGGTGGCGGCTGGTATCGCCGGAGATACCCACCACGTCCCACCGGGACCAGTCCAGGCCGTCCAACGCCTGCCGGTCCACGTTGAGGTCCAGGACCTGGACCTCGTGCCCGCGCCGGCGCACCATTTCCGCCAGGTAGGCCAGTCCCAGGGGAGGCAGCACCAACCCGAGCCGGTAGTAAATTCCCTTGGAGGGCGGGTTGATCAAGAGCACGCGCACGAGGCTACCTCCTACCGAAAGTATCCTGCCCCGCCGGGCAACCCCTTTAAACCGACGGCCTTCCCGGCTGGAACCCGTGCCGGTTGCGGTGCTCCGCCGGCTGGGTCTCCTTCTTTTGGGAGAAGCCCAGCAGGTTGGCCACCACCACGGCGGCGATCACGATGGCCGCCAGCATGAGCAGGCTTTGGGCGGTGGTGAGCATGGCCAGGAGAACCGCGCAAAGGCTGAGCGAGGTATGCATCCCGTATATAAGTAGCACTGCCTGGCGCTGGTTTAGACCCATCCGCAGCAGGAGATGGTGCAGGTGCTCCTTGTCGGCGGAGAACACCGGCCGGCCCTGGACCAGGCGCCGCACTATGGCCCAAAAGGTGTCCAGAATGGGGAGGCCTAGGGCCAGCACCGGCACCAGGAGGGAGAGCACCGTGGTGCTCTTGGCCGTGCCCAGCACGGCCAGGGCCGCCAGATTGAAGCCCAGAAACATGGCGCCGCTGTCGCCCATAAACAGGAGGGCGGGATGAAAGTTGTAGCGGAGGAAGGCGGCCGCCGTGGCTGCCAGCGCCACTGCGGCGACGCCCACCTGGCCCTGCCCTTCCAGCCAGGCCACGGCCGCCAGGCAGGCGCCGGCGATAGCCGCCACCCCCGCGGCCAGGCCGTCCAGGCCGTCGATCAGGTTGAGGGCGTTGGTGATGGCCACCAACCACAACACCGTGACCGGGAGGCTGAAACCTCCCAGGAAGATGAGGCCGTCCCAGGGATTGGTGAGAAACTCCACCCGTACCCCCAGGAGCGAGGCCAGCACCGCGCCGGCGACCTGCCCGGCCAGCTTGGCTCTGGGGCTGATACCCTTAAAGTCGTCGACCACCCCTACCAGAAAAACCACGGTTCCGCCGGCCACCAGCCCCCAGACGTGGGGAAACCGGCCGAAGGCCAGCAGGGCCAGCGTGAACCCCAGGTAAATGGCCAAGCCTCCCAGACGCGGAGTGGGCCGGTGGTGGACCTTGCGCTCGCCGCCTACGTCCACCGCCCCCCAGCGCTGGGCCCACCGCCGCGTCAGGGGGGTGATCAGATAGCACAAAACAAAAGCGGTAAGAACGGCCGGTAAAAGCACTGTCTGCCTCCCCCAGAGTCTCTCCGGTTGCGCTTCCTCTAGCGAATGACGAAGAGAAACTCCGCCTCCGCCACCAATTCCTGTTCAACCCAGGCCTTACCCTGACCCCTTCCCGCCGTATCCCTCACCCGCAGGAGTTCCACCTCGAGCCGCAGCTGATCGCCGGGATAGACCGGCCGCCGGAACCGTGCCCGGTCTATCCCGCCGAAATAGGGGACCCGGTCCCGGTATTCCGGCAGGGCCAGCAAGGCAACGGCGCCGGTCTGGGCCAGAGCCTCCAGGGTCAGCACCCCCGGCCACACCGGGTCACCGGGGAAATGCCCCGGAAACATCGGCTCGTTAAGGGTAACGTTCTTGATCCCCACCGCCCGCTTGCCCGGCTCCAGAAGAAGGATGCGGTCCACCAGCAGAAAGGGGTAGCGGTGCGGCAATAAGCTCAGTATTTCCCTAGCTTCCAATTATTTTCTTTCCTTCCGTTCGCGGCTCGACGGTCTTTGTATTCGACGGGCGCTCCAGGAATCCTTCCCCAAACTATATTTTACCAGGATCGCTGGCCGGGTCTGAGTCTGGACAGCCAGTCGATTCCCGGCAGGTGCATGGCCCTGGCGACGGCCAGATAGAGCCCGCTTGCGGCCAGGACCAGGAGCGTCACCTCCAGCGCCAGCGCGGCCGGACCCAGACCGCGGGCGGGCCAGAAGTGTAAACCCAAGCTTACCATTGCGGCCGGCAGAATACAAGCTCCCAGGGCGCGGGCCAGGGTTGCCAGCACCGGGCAGGGCCGCAGGGCCGGCAGGCGGCGGGATAGGCCGTAGAAGATAAGGGCGGCGTTGACCGTAGCCGCCAGGGAGTTGGCCAGAGCCAGCCCGCCGTGGCCCAGGCTTTGGGCCAGGAGGGGACTCAGGGCTGCGTTCACCCCTACCGAAGCCAGCGCCGCCAGGGTGGGTACCCGGACCTCGGCCAGGGCGTAGCAGGCGCGGGTGAGAAGCAGACCGGCCCCCAGGCCTGCCAGGCCGAAGGAGAAATAGAAAAGGGCGGTGCCGGTAAGGGCGGTACCGGCGCTTCCGAATACCCCGCGCTGGAAGATCAGGCGTACCAGAGGCTCGTGCAAGAGCGCCGTGGCCACGCTCAGAGGAACCATGATCACCATGAGGGCACACAGGCTCTTCAGCGTTGAGGCTCCCAGGCCCTCCAGGTCCGCGCGCGCCGCCTGGCGGCTGAAGGCGGGGAAAAGGGCGGTGGAAAGCGAAGTGGCGAATACGGCCACCGGCAGGTTGATCACCCGGAAGGCCAGGTCCAGGGCGGTGATGCTTCCCGGGGCCAGTCCCGAGGCGATAAAGCGGTTCATGGCCAGGTAAATCTGGTTTACCGCCACGGCGAAAACCACGTTGGGGACGTGTCCCAGCACTTTGCGCACCTCGGGGTGCCGAAACTCCCAGCGCCAGCGGTAGCCGAAGCCCAGGCGCTTCAAACCCGGCCATTGCGTCCAGAAGAAGGCTGCGAACCCGGCCAGAGTTCCCCAGGCCAGGGCGTGAATGAAATACCTGGAGCCGAACAGTAATACGGCCAGTATCATCACCGCGTTGGCCATCCCGGGCGCGAGAGCGGGCAGGCCGAACTGCCAGCCGGCATTCAGAACGCCGCTCAGCAGCATGCCCACCCCAACGAAGACCAGGGAAGGGAACATGATGCGGGTAAGTTCTGCCGCCAATTGTGCCTGCCGGAGATCGAAGCCCGGGGCAAGCCCCCGCACCAGGGGGTCTGCGGCCAGGATTCCTCCCACGGTGACCAGGGCAAAAAAGAGGGCCATAATGTTGACTACCGAGCTGCTTACCGACCAGGCCTCCTCCCGCCGTTCCTCCGTCAGGTAGCGGCTGACCACCGGCACCATTACCGTCACCAGGGCCACGCCCAGGACCGACTGCAGGAAGTAGGGGAAGGTGTAGGCCACCATGTAGGCATCGGTGGCGGCGGAAGCGCCGAAAGCCCAGGCGATGATCACGTCCCGCAAGAAGCCCAGGCCCCGGCTGACCAGAGTAAGGGCCACAATCAGAGCCGCAGCCCGGGCCAGACCGGGGCCGGCAGTAGCCGGGGGTTTGTCGTCCATCATCAGGGCAAGACCTCCGTCGTATCATGAG
This sequence comes from Clostridia bacterium, assembly GCA_024653205.1. Classification (NCBI taxonomy): domain Bacteria; kingdom Bacillati; phylum Bacillota; class Clostridia; species Clostridia bacterium. The sequence continues at coordinate 28,528 of JANLFO010000025.1, forward strand.
ACGCGCGAAGCCTGCGGAGGGTTTCCCTCCAGCTGCAGCTTCAGCCATTCGGCGGCCGAGTCCGCCCGTCGGATCAGGGGGACCAGACGTGAAGACAGACCGGCCGACCACTCCTGCCGGCGCTCCCAGGCCTCGGTCGCCACCTCGATCAGGAGCCGGGGATCTAAACCGGCGGCCGCCAATCCCGCGCCCTCCACCTGTCCCAGAAAGGCCGCTACCTTGGGGTCGTAGATTAGGCCTACCAGGGGGCGGCGGAAGAGGGCGGCGAAGATCAGGGCGTGCAGGCGCATGCCTACTACCAGGTCGGCCAGGGAAAACAGCCCCAGGACAACCGGTAGGGGTAACGGCTCCTCCGGAACCGCCGACGGGTCTATCCGGCAGCAGATCTCCCGGTCGAAGGCCCGGTGCAGGGGTAGCACCAGTATCTGCCAGCCTTCCGAGCGGAAGTGCTGCACCGCGGCCGCGACCGCCCGTTCCAGGCCCGGCTGGCGGTCGCGGTAAGGAGAGGGAAGCGGGCGGAGGCTGACCAGCAGCAGGGGGCCCTTTCCCGGATTGATCCCCAGGCGGGCCAGCGCCCGGAGTGCACCTTCCGTATCCGCCGCCGCCGGATCCAGGGTCAGTACCGGGTCGGCGGCCACCAGGGCCGGCCGGCTCACGCCCAGCGAGGCCAGAAGGGAGGCAGATTCCTCGTCCCTCAGGGCCACTCCCTCGGTTCGGGCCAGGGTAATCCCTACCAGAAGCCGGGAGTCCGCGTGTACCAGGGGACCCAAACCCTGACAGTAAACGAAGACCGGCTTCCGGTTAAGCCTGGCCATCCAGATCAGGCCGAGGTAATAGAGCAGGCTGCTGCGGCCGGTAACGTCCTGCAGCAGGCTCCCCCCGCCGTGGATAAGGGCAGTACACCGCCTGATTTCCCGCCAGACTTCCGCCGGGCGCCACCGGTCACAGGCCTCCACCCCGTAGATGCGGCCGGTGGCCTGCGGGTCGGCGGACAGCACTACCGGCTTCCAGTCGGGGAGGTGCCGGCGAAGCTGCTGAAGTAGGGCCAGAAGCACCGCTTCGTCTCCGGCGTTGTCGAACCCGTAGTAGCCGCACAGTAGCAGGCGCCGCTCGGATATGTTCAGCCGACCTCCGTTCTGACCCGTCCGACACTCCCCACCTGGCACCCGACCGGCAGGGCAACTATTCCGCCATCCCGCCAACATTATGGCGCCAACGCTGCGGCCCTGTCAACCTGACCCATGGCTGACGTATCCCCACTTTCGAGTTAACTTGAGTTGACTGGCGGCACCGGGTGCTC